>NZ_JBFODV010000213.1:0-3616 GCF_040908495.1 Aeromonas sp. R1-1
GCTGTTGCCACTGGAAATCACCGGCGCGCAGCCAGTCGAGCATATCTGGACGGGTGGCCGACTCTTGCAGCAGCACCAGATCCTGCCCCTTGGCATAACTGTCCATCCCTTCGCGCCAGTTCTTGCGCTGGCCCTTGTAGAGATTCCACACCGTCACCCCGAATTCACGGGGCAGCGCCGTGGTCGCCAACGCCACCAGCGGCGGACGCTGGCAGTCGAGTCCCGGCACAATCCCTTGAGCTGTGACCAGATGGTTCTGATCCGGCACCTCAAAACAGCCTACCAACCCCAGGGTCAGCAGGGAGGTGCCAAGAATGCGATAACTATTTTTCATTGGCTAACAACCGCCCGCCTTTGCTTTTTGTTGCGACCATCACAAACGTCATCCACGCCGACTAAGCTGATAGTCCCTGTTCCACCCAACCAGAAGGACCTTGTCTCATGGCGAAAGAACTTCGGTACAACGTGACGTTTTATGATCAACAAGGAAATTGTCATCAAGTGGAGCTGTCCACCGTCTACCAGATAAGACGGGACCCTCAATGCGATCTCTGCCTGTTCGACACCCTGCAATATGTGGGCTCGGAAGAGATGCTGGAACGCATGATACGGCAAAAAACCGGGCTTGAGCAGGAAATATCCATCATCAATGCCCGGCTGATTTAATCAGGCACTCACCGGAACCGGGCGGGATTTGCCCTGTTCGTCGATGGCGACATAGGTGAAGATCCCCTCGGTCACGCAGTAGCGCTGGGCATCGTTTTCCCGCAGTACCGGTTTGACCCACACCTCCAGCTTGAGCTTCATGGAGCTGCGGCCGATCTTCATGCAGCGGCCGTAGCAGCAGACCACATCGCCCACCTTGACCGGACTGTGAAAGGTCATGCCTTCGACGGATACGGTACAAATACGTCCTTTTGCCAGCTCCTTGGCCATAATGCCCCCACCTATATCCATCTGGGACATGATCCAGCCACCAAAGATGTCGCCATTGGGGTTGGTATCGGCTGGCATTGCCAGGGTTCTCAGCAACAACTCCCCATCGGGGTGACGTTTTGTATCTACCATCATTACCGCCTCTCTCTCATGGATGGCGGCATGATAGGGGGCGATCCCCCCCTTGGCAAACCTCAATTGCCCGAGGCGGCGAGCTCGGCAAACCAGTGGGCCGGATCGGGCCAGCGATATTTGAATCCCATCTGCTGGCAAATCAGCTGGCCGTCGATGGGCTGAAATTCACCGGCAGGCTCGATAAAGACCGGCACAGGCAGCCCCTGCTGACGCGCAGCAAAGGGGTAGAACTGCTCGCGGCGCGGGTGCACCGGCGCGCTCAGGTTGAAAACATCCCCGTCCTTGCCCCGCTCCAGCAGCAAGATGCAGGCCGCCACCACATCGTCCAGATGGACCAGATTGACCGACTGGGCGCCGCCATCGAGAGTCTTGCCCGCGAGGAAGCGACCGGGATGACGATCCGGGCCATAAAGGCCGGAGGGGCGCACTATCATCACCGTCTCGAAACCGGCCGCCAGCACCGCCTGCTCCGCCGCCAGCATCCGCTCGCCACGGGCATGGCGGGGTTGGGGTTCTTCCCCCTCCTGCTGCCCCGCGCCCCATACCGAGGTGGCGCTGACAAACAGCACCCGCCGGGTGCCGCTCGCTTTGGCCAACGCGCAGGCCCTTGCCACCGCCTGCGGATAGTCATCGGTCTTGCTGGGCGGTACGCAGATAACCAACGATTCGCAGGGGATGGGCCACAGCGCTTGTTGATCAGCGACGGACATCTCGGCAGAGCCCATGTTGGCAGAGATGGTCAGCGGATAGGCGTTGATCCCCTCCCCCTGCAGACGGGCCGCCTTCTCGGCGCTGCTGACAGTCACCGCCACCTGCTTGCCTGCCGCCAGCAGAGCCCGCGCCAGCGGCAACCCGAACCAGCCAGCCCCCAGAATGCCGATCGTCCCGGCGATATATTGCTCTGTCATTGTCCCTTCTCCTGCTTGACGCTATGTGCCCCGCAGCTTACCTGCCTTGGTCGGAAAAGGAAGTCTTGGCCAACTCTCCTACAGCCTACAGATAGACAAATGCCGCCAAGATGGCGGCATTTGTCTATCTGGTTCTGTGTCAGCTTCGTCAGCTTCTTATAAAGCCTTTTCTATAGCTCTTTCACCTTGCACGCTTGCTCTGAGCATCAGCAAAAAGGTAGCCACCAGAATCTCTGCTGATGGTTATGAATTCATCTTCATGTTCCCCGTCAAAAAAGGTGCATTCATACGAGGCGGATCGTTCTGCTTCAATTCTTATGCCCGTTACAGTTGCTGGGACTGCACTTCCAATGCTCATCGCAGCAAGTTCTTCCACTCTGGAAATATCAGACTCTAGCTCAGGAAGAATCGCCTCTGCATTACGCAAACAAGCTAAACTGTCTCTGCCTGGAGGGTACTCGACCCAAACAAGCAATCTCCCGATTTGAAATTCGTCACACTCTGGATATGACCCCAAGAGACTTAAAAGGCGATTAGTCATAAGCACCTAACAAATTTGTTCTGTGAAGTGAACCACTCTAACACAGACGTATTTATGAAAAACTTTCAATGCCTTAGTGCCATTCACCTTAAAATACGACCTCGATTAGAGTCGGAAATATGGATGCTTTTACTCTATAACGAGCCCGTCCCTACCCAAATGACTAAAAAAGCGGGCCAATGGCCCGCCTGGTTATATTTTACTCACCCAATCCTCACACCGGCGGATGAAAATGGCTGGCCTCGCGGGTGGCCATCTCCTCGTAGGTGGCCCACTTCTGCCACGCCACTTTTTGCGCTACCTGCATCAGCCGCTGCGCCTCCTCCGGGTGGCTCTGGGCCAGCACCCGATAACGGGTCTCCTCCTGCCGGTATTCAGCGAGGGGGATGGAGGGGCGCAGGCTGTCAAGGCTGAAGGGGTTCTGCCCCGCACTGCGCAGTACCGGGTTGTAGCGCATCAGCGGCCAGTGACCGGAGGCGACGGCCCGTTTTTGCTGGGTCAGGCCAAACTCCATATCGATGCCGTGGGCGATACAGTGGCTGTAGGCGATGATCAGCGACGGGCCCGGATAGGCTTCGGCCTCACGCAAGGCCTGCAGCGCCTGCTGCGGATTGGCACCAAAGGCGATGCGGGCAACATAGACGTTGCCGTAGGAGATGGCTTGCAGCGCCACATCCTTCTTGGCCAGCGTCTTGCCTCCCGCCGCGAACTTGGCGACGGCACCGAGCGGGGTCGATTTCGACATCTGACCGCCGGTGTTGGAGTAGACCTCGGTATCCATCACCAGCACGTTCACATCGCGCCCGGAGGCGAGCACATGATCGAGCCCCGATGAACCGATGTCATAAGCCCAGCCATCGCCGCCGATGATCCAGACCGAACGGCGCACCAGCTGATCGATGAGTGACAGCAGCTCGCGGGCCTTGCCGGATTTCACCTCTTCCAGCCGCTCCCGCACTTGCGCGACCCGGGTGCGCTGGGCGCGGATCTCCGACTCCAGCCGCTGCGGAGCGTTGATAAGCGACTCGACCAATGCCTCACCCAGTTCCCCTTTCATCGCTTCGAGGGCCGCTACCGCCTGACCGTGATGCTGATC
>NZ_JBFODV010000214.1:0-4208 GCF_040908495.1 Aeromonas sp. R1-1
CTCACCAGCCTGTTTATGTGGACCAAGCTGCACGGCACACCCAGAGCCATCATCGCGCTGACGCTCGCTGGCACCCTCGGTACCCTGCTGTTTGCCCTGCTGGGATAGCGCAACCAGCATGTTTCAGCGCCGCAAGACATGAAAAAACAGCAATAGAAACAGTCAGCTGGCGGCGATGCCGTCAGCAGCCACATCAAGAAAAGGAAATAACAGAGAGCGGAAAAAGAGAAGGGATACCAAGAGGTAACGGGAAGTACTGCCAGCTCAACAGTAACGCCCCAAAAGCGTAGAAACGCCAAAAAACAAAAGGCCATCATTGCTGATGGCCTTTTGTCATGAATTTGATGGTGCCCGGGGTCGGACTCGAACCGGCACGGTTATTCACCGGCGGATTTTGAATCCAGAAACTGCGGTTTCCTAGAGATAGTACGACTCGTAAGCCATTGAATCAAGTGTGGTTTGGTTATTTCAGGTTGGTTAAAGTTGAGGTGGGTTTGCACACTTTGCACATTTTTACCCACCGAAATCACACGCCAACGACTAGCAAAACTAGGTAATCCCCACCAAATGTCACTGTCTCTTGCTAGATCTACGTCGCATGTTGACTGCATGTTCTCGTGGTTAGCATGAAGCCTGCCGTATCCACTTTGAAGCAACTCAGCCAGACCTGCTGCTGGTAGAGCACCGTCAAGGTCCACCAGCCGCCAAGTTGGCCGACGGCTACTACCCACGGACGGCACTGGCCACAACTGTTACACCAAGGTGGGATAGATAGTGGTTTCCATGGGGAATATTTCGAGGGAAGGGATAGTGCAGCGCGGGATGGGAGATAACGCACTGCAGAACAAGCCATCTTGCAGGATAACAGGCAGCAAAAAGGGGCCTGGATTAACCATGAGCCCCCTTATGCGCAATACGATCTTGCGGTCAATCAAACGTAGTTTCGCAATCTCGACACTCGTACTTATCGAACAACATTCCATCAAGTGCAGAACCAGCAGCAGCGCCAGCAGTAGCTCCGGCAGCAGCAGCTGCAAAACGACCTAGCAACCCACCAACAACACCACCGATTGCTGTACCAACCCCAGGAATAACCGATCCAATAGCCGCGCCTGTAGCAGCACCACCCAGGGCACCACCCACACCGCCAGCAACACCTCCGGTTTTCTTACCAATGTTTCGCTCACGCACGTTTGAAGAATTGCAGTTCGGACACTTCACCATATAAACACCTTTTTTCTGATAGCGTGTCCTCGATTTTATCACCATCAAACCCGTTTGAAACCAATCACGAGTAACAATTTGACAGTTCATAACGCATTTTATGTTCAATTGGGACAACATCCATCACAACTAGCAGAAACACTTGAGCAACCGCAACATTCGCTAGTCGAACAAGGGGCTACATGAGCATGAGCTCATACCCCTGCTCCTCAACCTCTTGATAGAACCATGACTGAAGAGCCTGAATTTCATCATTCGTTCTGCAGGAACGCGAGCGAGAAGATAGGCCAATCCAGAGATCCTCAACCGAGGGTTTAGAGCTCCATTCCTTGATCCGAACCACTAACGAACCGATATCATGGATTTTGTTGGGTAACTCGAATTTAGTCTGTGTCATTACATCTGCTCTCAAAGCCCACCGTGATGGCCATTTAAATATCAGGTCATTACATGCCCTTGGCTCATGGCACTGTTACCAGCCAACCACAGGCTCAACGATGACTCATCTCTTCGATCCAACGGGCCACGCTATCAGGGTCGGCAAGCAGCTGGGCGAGCGGCAGATGATTGGAGCAGATCTCAAGCTGATGACATTTGTCACTTTGCTGCCAGTCAGGTTGATGAGCAGGCCAGCTAATCTGCTTGAGCAGATCCCAGAAGTGGTTATCACTATCCTGCAGGCAACGGTACAGATTCACTTCAACCACTGCGTTACCAGACAATTGCAAAGGATCGGGCTGGCCCTTCGTACTTGCACGCAAGGTTGAGTTTTGACGGAAATCATCATCGATATAGAGGCGAAAAATCAGCGTCTTATCACCTTGCTGAGCCTTATCGCCATTCCTGTCCCGGTAGGCATGACTCGATGCAAACAGCGGCAGATAGTCCCATGCCCAGCTGCTGGATGGGCGGGTTCCCGAGCGGCAGGGGCGGCTATTTTCGCTGGGCTCCCAATACCAGAACTCGGCGTCCAGCGCCTGACTGGCGATCTGATCGAATAGCGGCAGGATACGCTGGTAGAAACCGGCGGCGAGTCGGTGGGCTTGTTGCAGTTGGGTAACCAGCTGGGTGGTCTGTTCAAGATCGTGTTGCATGGCGGCATCCTTAGCCAAAGTCAGTGATTCAAAAAGGAGAAATCGGGGCGAGATAGGTGCAATGTCCCGACATAGTCGAGCAGGGCAGTCCAACCCGTAGGTTCAGCCGGTGGGGGAGTTTCCCGCTCAGACATCAACCCGCAATCCAGGTCCAGCTGCCCTGCGTAGGCAAACAACGGCGCCCATTCAGGCACCACTGGGGCCATGCCAAACAGCTCGAACGCCTGCAGCCACTCATCGCGAATGGCGCGATCCTGACGGCAGGATTCAAACTCGGAGGCAGTTTGCAGATAGCGGCGCAGTGGCTCCCATTCACGCAAGGTCATCTGAACAAAGCGCGTCGGCAGATCAGGGCGAGACAGCGGGGCGACAGGGATATTGCCGAGCGCCACGTAATAGAGCCGGTCTTCATAGTCATCAAACTCGGCTTCGCTGACCACAGCATTGACCTGGGCCAGCCACTGCTCCCGATACTGGTCACCACCGAACGGGGGCTTCACCTCGATAACCACCAGCGCGTCGTCAAAGTGGAGCAGCACATCGGGCTCGACATAACGGCGATCCTGCAGCGATGCCAGTTTTGGCCACAGCTCCAGCCGTTGAAAGGTGGCCGGGTCTAGCGGATTGTCACCGAGTAGAAAGTGCAGCACGGCACCCAGAGCACCGTCCGAGAGGTGGGGAAGACGGCCAAAGAAAGTGGCAGTCAGCAGATCTTCGCTGCCTTTAAACAGGTCGCTCCAGCGCAGGGATTCCCCTTCCCGCTCGATACGCCCAGCCTTGCCATGCAGGATTGCATGTAGCATCGCAACTCCTTGTAATATTGATATTTCAAGCCGGCTCTCACATAGCTGAAGAGCCTTTGAGATCCTGCTTTAATATCCACTCGACTACCACTCTATCCGTCACAAAATGGGGTAAAAAAGTTTGGCTGAATGGAGGTTCCCCCCTATTCTTCTTCGCAACACGACCCGGGCCTCTTGGTTGCTTTGCAACTTACGCTGGGGTTCTTATTTGGTGGATTTACCACCACTCCTGCCAGTTCTCTATGTACCCCATATTTGCCAACCCCAGCTTGCGCACCGACTTTTGTGTGGGGAACGTCAGCAGATGCTCCCGCAGGCGCAGATGCCACTGGGTATTCGGGCAAATCACCTTGAGTAGATGCCGTGTGATGACCAGCAGCACGAATGGCTTGGCCAGCCGCTCATCATCTTTTGCCAGGAAATCGCACCATTGCACCTCTCTTGGCTTGGGCAACCTCACCTGCGTCGTCACGTTGCGGTTCCAGAGGCGGCTATGATGGGCGCAGATATTGCGCAGGTAACTGAGACCGTAGATCCAGCTGGCAAAAACCTGCCAGTCCAGACCGTATTTGCTGGCGATATGCTGCTGATCCGACACCTTCATCATGCCGATCAACTGCGAGATAGCGCCAAAATCAAATACCTCTACTGCTACCCAGATCGGCAGTTCCTCACCATGGCGCTGATGGTAGTGGCGCACAAAGTCCTCTTTGGAACGCTTTACCAACCCTCGGTATTTCTCCATCCACGCCTCAAAGCGGCTCTGGTGACTCCCCCTGAATGCGGGCTGCCGGATAAAGCTGGGGTGGAAGTAGCTGCGATCGAGGTGAGCAAAGGTATTTCGCTTGCCAAGCAGATAGGCAAGATCGACCCGCAAGGCCACCTCAATCCGCTCCAGCGCATCCACTACCAGCAGGCGCAGCTTCTTGTCGAACAGATAGAGCTCCACCGCATCCAGCAGATGGGTGTCGGGGCAAAACTGGTCCGTCGCCCTTGAATCGCCCCTACTTTCCTAGACACCTCAAGAGCCTCAAACTGAGGTCAATCAGGAGGTATTATGAGCAAGCAGCAACGTTACACGGAAGAA
>NZ_JBFODV010000215.1:0-23242 GCF_040908495.1 Aeromonas sp. R1-1
CTCGAACAGGGGTTCGAGGAACTGGGCACCGCGCACGGTGGAGAAATCCACCCGCTCGCGGGCAGGCCAGGGCAGGCTCTCGAACCAGCGCAGCGCCTGTTTCTGGCCAGCCAGATGCGGCGCCTTGTTCATCATGGTGATGGCGCGCTCGCCTTCAAAGTTTTCATCGGCCCCGGCCCGTACCGGACAGGCCTGCACGCACTGACCGCAGCCGCTGCAATCTTCCGGATAGAGCTGCAAGGTGTAGCGGCTGTCGGGGAAACCCTTGGCGGTGACGGGCACCGATTGGGCTGCCTCGGGGGCGGTTGCCAGCCAGTCCTGATGGTAGAACTTGGCCCGCAGCGCCGCGTGGGGGCAGACAAAGACGCAGTTACCGCACTGGATGCAGATATCGGAGTGCCAGATCGGGATCTCGCGGGCGATATCCCGCTTCTCAAAGCGGCTGGTGGCAGTGGGGTAAGTGCCATCCACCGGCAGCATGGAGACGGGAATGAGATCGCCGCGCCCCGCCAGCATCTCGCCAGTGACCCGCTGGACAAACTCGCTGCCCCCCGGTGCCAGCGGCAACGGATAGTCGCTGATCTGCTCCTCACCGGCCGGAATGACCACCTTGCAGAGGTGAGCCAGGGTATCGTCCACCGCCGCGAAGTTACGCTCGACCACCTCAGGCCCCTTGCGGGCATAGCTCTTCTCGATGCTCTCCTTGATCAGCGCAATCGCCTCATCCCGCGGCAAGACTCCGGCCAGCGCGAAGAAGCAGGTCTGCATAATGGTGTTGATGCGATTGCCCATGCCGTTTTGCTCGGCCACCCGATCCCCATCGATGCAGTAGAGCTGGATATTGAGGGCACGGATACGGGCGCGCAGCCGCTCGGGCAGCTGGCCCCACACTTTGTCCGCCTCATAGGGAGCATTGAGCAGCAGGGTTGCCCCTTCTGCGGCGTGTTCCAGCAGATCCACCGACTCGACAAAGCCCCACTGGTGGCAGCCGATAAAGCTCGCCTGCTCGATAAGCCAGGGGGCATCGATGGGCTCGGGGCCAAAGCGCAGGTGGGAGACGGTGCGTGAGCCCGATTTCTTGGAGTCGTAGACGAAGTAGCCCTGAGCGTGGAACCCCTCCAGCTCGCCGATGATCTTGATGCTGTTCTTGTTGGCGCCCACCGTGCCGTCGGCACCGAGGCCGAAGAAGAGCGCCCGCACCCGACTGGCGGGCTCCAGATCGCCGATGGGGTGCCAGGCCAGACTGAGGCCCGACACATCATCGACGATCCCCACCGTAAAGCGGGGACGCGGCGCATCGGATGCCAGCTCCTCGAATACCGCCGCGCACATGGCGGGGGTGAACTCTTTGGAAGAGAGGCCATAGCGACCGCCACTGAGCCACGGCAGCCGCTTGATAAGGCCGCGCTGCAAGCCATCGATAAGGGCGCTCTGCACATCCAGCAACAGCGGCTCGCCACCGGCGCCCGGCTCCTTGGTGCGATCCAGCACCGCCATGCGCCGCACGCTCGCGGGCAGCGCATCGAGCAGCGCCTGTACCGGGAAGGGACGATAGAGGCGAATGACCAGTACCCCGGTCTTGCGATCCTGCCGGTTGAGCCAATCCACGGTGGTGCGGGCGGTGGCCGCCCCCGAGCCCATCAGCACGATGACGTCGGTGGCATCGGGCGCGCCGTGATACTCCACCAGCCGATAGTGACGACCGGTCAGCTCGCCGAGGTTGTCCATGCACTGCTGCACCCGCGCCGGTACCGCCTCGTAGAAGGGGTTGACGCTTTCGCGGGACTGGAAATAGGTATCCGGGTTCTGGGCGGTGCCACGCATCACCGGATGATCCGGGTTGAGGGCCCGCGCACGGTGGGCGCGTACCCAGTCGTTGTCGATCAGCGCGCGAATTTCATCTTTATGCAGCGCGGTGATCTTGTTCACCTCGTGGGAGGTACGGAACCCGTCGAAGAAGTGGATAAAGGGCACCCGGCACTGCAGGGTGACGCTGTGGGCGACCAAGGCCAGGTCCTGCGCCTCCTGCACCGAGCCGGAGGCAAGCATGGCAAAGCCGGTGCTGCGCGCCGCCATCACATCCTGATGGTCGCCAAAAATCGAGAGCCCCTGCGCCGCCAGCGAGCGGGCCGCCACATGAAATACTGCCGAAGTCAGTTCACCGGCGATCTTGTACATGTTGGGCAGCATCAGCATCAACCCTTGGCTGGCGGTGAAGGTGGTGGCGAGCGCCCCCGCCTGCAGGGCGCCGTGTACCGTGCCGGCCGCCCCCCCTTCGCTCTGCATCTCTACCACGGTGGGGATGTTGCCCCACAGGTTGGTCTGCCCTTCTGCCGCCCAGGCATCGGCCAGTTCGGCCATGGTCGAGCTCGGGGTGATGGGGTAGATGGCACACACTTCGCTCAGCTGGTACGCCACCCGGGCCGCGGCTTCGTTGCCGTCAACCATGATCAGTTCATGTTTCATTGGGACTCCTCCGGTTGGCGCAGCTCGATGGCGTGACAAGGGCACTGGTCGTGACAGGCACCGCAGCCGGTGCAGCGCTCGGCATCCACCTGATACCCCTTGCCCGGCCCCAGCTTGGCGATGGCCTGCTCGGGGCAACTGCCATAGCAGCCGTCGCACTCGAAGCAGTTGCCGCAGGAGTAGCAGCGCGCCGCCTCGTAGCGGGCGGCCACCTCATCCAGCCCGCCGATGATCTCGCCAAAGTCATCCCGCGCCCACGCCGGTTTGACCGGCTGACTGCTGGCGGGCGCGTGGGTCTGGAACCATAACTGCAACTGCTCCGGCCCCACCAGTGGGTAGGAGACCATCTTCTGGTAGTGACGACCGCGCAGCCAGGCATCCATATGGCGCGCCGCCTTCTTGCCATGGCCAGTGGCGATGGTGACGGTGCGCTCGGAGGGCACCATGTCGCCGCCAGCAAACAGACCCGGCACATCCGTCATCAGGTTGCCCGCCACCTGTACAACCCCCTCCTTGTTGACCCGCACACCGGGAATGCTCTCCAGCACCGAGAGGTCGACCTCCTGACCGAGCGCCAGAATAAGGGAGTCCGCTTCGAGGGTTTCAAACTTGCCGGTGGGTACCGGTTTGCCCTCGGCATCCAGCGCCATCACCTCAACCTCGATATTGGTGCTGTCGAGCTGGCGAATGCTGCGCAGCCAGTTGATCTTGATCCCCTCCTCCTCGGCCTCATCGGCCTCGAAGGCGTGGGCCGGCATATGATCCCGGTTGCGGCGGTAGATGATCATCGCCTCTTCAACGCCCAAACGGCGGGCGGTACGGGCCGCATCCATGGCGGTATTGCCACCCCCATAAATCGCTACCCGCCGTCCCAGTTTGGGGGGTGGCAAGCCCTGCTCTTCGGCCAGACTGGCCTGTTCGAGGAAGCTCACCGCATCGAGGATCTTGCCCGCTTCCCGGGCCGGAATATCGACCCGCTTGGCCAGATGGGCGCCGATGGCCATAAAGACGGCATCAAAGCCCCCCTCGTCGCGCTCGCGCAGCACATCCTCCACCTTGTGGTTGAGGGTCAGCGTCACCCCGGCCGCCACGATGCGGGCCACCTCCCGATCCAGCACGTCGCGGGGCAGGCGGTAGGCGGGAATGCCGAAACGCAGCATGCCGCCCGCCAGTGGCCCCGCTTCGCGGATCTCCACCTGATGGCCGAGCCGGTTGAGGTGCCAGGCGCAGGAGAGGCCGGAGGGACCGGCACCGATCACCAACACCTTCTTGCCGCTGGCGGGCGCGGGTGGCGCAGGCTGCCAACCACGGGCCAGCGCCTCGTCGCCAAGGAAACGCTCGATGGCGTGGATAGAGACGGATTCATCCACCTGCCCACGGTTGCAGGCACTTTCGCAGGGGTGATAGCAGACCCGGCCATGAATGGCGGGCAAAGGGTTCTCTTCGATCAGGGTCTGCCAGGCAGCCTCAAAACGGCCGGCCTGCGCCAAAGAGAGCCAGGCCTGGATATTTTCTCCGGCCGGGCAGGCATGATTGCAGGGTGGCAGGGCCGGCCGCCAGACGGGTAGCCGGGTACGCACCGGGCCTGTTCCCGTTTTCAGGGAGAGATCCGGCAATGGGGTCATGTCCAGTTGTTTGCTCATACATTGCTTTCTTCTTTTTGTGTGACAGGCCCCACCCGATGGCGCTTGATACCGTGTAGCCGAAGCGGACGGTGGCCGGATGGGGAAGAAGCGAAAGCGTTAGAAACTGGGAACTGAGTCGATAATGGCCGCTTTTTTGTACTGATTAGCGAATCAGGATCAAAAAATGTTGCACTTTATGGTTCATAGAGACCAGAACGTGACTCAAGTAACATCTTCTCCAGCTGACCGCTGGCTTTCAGTTTGGCGAGCCCCCGATTGAAGGTTTTGATCAGTTCGTCAGCGTTGGCACGCTTGCGGCTGATCAGCAGGTGACCCTCAACTTTCATCACGGGTTTTGAATGGGTTGCAAAGAGATCGACCGTGCTGGCCGGGTAGAACTGACGCAGGGAGTAGTAGCCGACATCTATGTTCTCCAGGGTCAGGTCGGCGCGGCCAGAGAGCAGCAGATCAAAGCTCTGGCGCAGCCGGGTGACAAACTGCACCTGCAGCGGCACCTGCGCGATGGCTGCAAAAAAATCTGCATTGTAGGTATAGCCGCTGACCGCAGCCAGCTTGCGATCCGCCAGATCCTGATAGCCACGCCATTCCAGCGGAGCTGACTTGAGATAGAACCAGACGTAGGTTTCGCTCAGGATGGGATCGCTGTAGAGATGGGTTTTGCGCCGCTCGCTCGACTCATACCAGTGGACAGTGCCATCCACCACTCCCTCCTCCGACAAGCGAAAGGCCCGCTTCCAGGGCAGAAACTGGAACTTGACGCTCACCCCTTCACTCTTGAACGCCTCGCTCACCACATGAGGGATAAGTCCCTGATATTTGAGCGTCTCGGAGCAGTAAGGGGGATACGCTCCCGTGGTCAGGGTCAGCTCCTGCGCCCAGAGCCCGTGGCAAAAAAGGCTCCCCGCCAGCAACCAGCTTATTTTCATCCCGATGCCCTCTTGTTCTGTTTTCCCAACTATAGACCGCCCCTTGAAAGGATTGCCGGATCGCCGGGGAACCGTTATGTTCCCCTTTTTCCAGGCGATCGCGCCGCGTCACAAGGATATGAAGATGCCCAGGCTAGACAGCATTCACCTCTACCCCATCAAATCGACTGCAGGTATGCCGCTGGCTCGCGCCCGGGTGACCGAAGAGGGACTGGCAGGGGATCGCCGCTACATGGTGGTCAAACCGGACGGCACCTTTATCACCGCCCGTACCCATCCCCAGCTGCAACAGGTCGTGGCCACCCCCATCGAAGGAGGCTTGCAACTGCGCTATCCGGGCTTTGAACCCCTCACCCTGCAAGAGGCCGACTTTAGCCGCGCCCCGCAAGCTACCGGAGTCTGGAGCGACCGTTTCACCGCACTGCACACCGACCCCAAAGCCGATGGGTGGCTAAGCCGGGTGACAGGGGAGACGGTGCAACTGCTCTGGCTGGGTGAAACCTCGGATCGCTTTCGCGAGAAGACCGGCACCCGGGTCAGCTTTGCCGACGGTTATCCGCTGCTGCTGATAAGCCAGGCTTCCCTTGAGGATCTCAATCTGCGGTCCGATGCGCTGCACCAGATGAGCCAATTCCGCACCAATCTGGTGGCAAGCAATACCCAGCCCTTCGAGGAGGACAGCTGGGTGCGCATCCGCATCGGCGAGGTGGAATTCAAGGTGGTCAAGCCCTGCAGCCGCTGCATCATGACCACGGTGGAAGCGGGCACCGATCGTTTCAACGCCCTGAAAGAGCCGCTGGCCACCCTTACCCGCTACCGCCGTGGCGAGGATGGCGAGGTCTACTTCGGCCAGAATCTGGTGGCGCTGAACGAGGGATGGATTGAGACAGGCAGCGAGATCGAGGTGCTGGAGCGTACCCGTCCGGTGGTCTATCCCGCCGCCGCGCCGAAGAAGCGGGAGCTGGTCTGCGTGGCCCGCGAACCGCTGGCGCGGGATCTGGAGACCTTCTGGTTCGAAGCAGCCGATGGCGAGCCCCTGCCCGACTACCTGCCGGGCCAGCATCTGCCCATCAGCCTCGATATCAAAAACGAGAGGATTCAACGACGCTATACCCTGAGCTCCACGCCGGATCACCCGGAGCGTTACGGCATCAGCGTCAAAAAGGTGGAGGGTAGCCGCATCTCCCACTGGCTGCACCAGCAGTTGCAGGTGGGTGATCGGCTGCTGGCCGCCAACCCCGCTGGCGAGTTTCACTTAGGGTCCGAGCGCAATCTACTGTTGCTCTCCGCAGGCTCCGGCGTCACCCCCATGCTGGCGATAGCCCGCACCCTGGCCCTTCGCGGGGAGCTGGAAGAGGTTCACTTTATGCACCTGTGCCGTAGTGAAGCGGACATTCCCGCCGCCAGCGAACTGCACGCCATGGCGCAGCAGGGCATGACCCTCACCATTATCCTGAGCCAGCCGGACAATCACTGGCAGGGGCTGCAAGGGCGACTCAATGATGAGCATCTGCAACTGGTCAAAGGGTTGGCCGAAAAAGAGGTCTTTATCTGCGGCCCCCACGGTTTTATGGCCGATGCTGCCGCCAAAGTTGCAGCCCTCGGCGTTCCGGCCGCACAGATCAAACAGGAGAGTTTTGGCGGCGCCATTCTCTCGGTGGCCCGCCCCTATCAGGCGGTACAACTGCGTATCGGCGCCCAAGCCTTTACCGGCAACAATCAGGGCACAGTGCTGGATCAGGCCAACAAGCAAGGTGTAGAGCTGCCATGGAGCTGCCGCGCCGGCATCTGCGGCAGTTGCAAACAGACGCTGGTCTCGGGCGAGGTGGATCACCCCGACGCCCCCGCCATCACAGCCGCCGAGCGGGCGGAGGGCAAGATCCTTGCCTGCTGCGCCGTGCCGCTCACCGACCTTGAAATCCTATGATCGAGTGATCGGGCCGCATTAACTCACGCCACCCCAGATGACCGGGGAATTGACCCCGGTCATCTTTATCCACACTTGTTCACCTGATCCGCCCTTAATTTGTCCCCACGGCCTTCATCAGTGAGTTTCCCTTCCTATACTCTCAGAGCAAAAAGCCTTGCCAGCCATTGACTTGGCGATGCTCCATACGACACTCAGCCATAGGGAAAGGACGCCCATACCATGGAAAAGAACAAGCCCGCCTTTCAGCTCAACCTGCTGCTATCCGTCATCACCCTGATCCTGCTGTCACTGGTGTTTTTCGCCTACAGCTGGGCGGGTAAACAACTGGAAGAGAGTTATCGACAACAATATGTCTCCTACCTGCTGGCCGACGAACTGCGCCAATCCTCCGATGACCTGACCCGACTCGGGCGCACCTACGTCATCACCAAGGATCCAGCCTACGAGCAGCAGTACATGCGGATCCTGGCCATTCGCAACGGCGAACAGCCGAGACCGGATGGCTACAACCGTATCTACTGGGACTTTGTCGCCGCCAACGGCCAGAATCCCCGCCCCGACAGCAATGTTCGCCGTGGCCTGATCGACCTGATGAAGGATGCCGGTTTCACCGACGGTGAGCTCGCCAAACTGAACGAGGCCAAAAACAACTCGGATGCGCTGGTCAACACCGAGGTCGCCGCCTTCAAGCTGGTGCAGCAGACTGATGGTGACCTGGTTGCCAACCAGCAAAAAGCCATTGCCATGATGCATGACAAGGCCTATCACCAGAACAAGGGGCGCATCATGTCCCCCATCGATGACTTCTACGTGATGATGGAGCAGCGCAACCATGAGGCGGTCGAGAGCGCCATCGCCAATACCGACATGCTGCGCTATCTCTTTATCGCCCTCGGTCTGGTGTTGATGTTCTTCCTCTGGCGCACCTATCGCTCCCTGCTCGATCTGGTAGGCACCTCGGTCGAACAGCTCAAGACAGATCTCCATATGATGGCGGAAGGGGACTTCTCGCGCCCCATCAAGGTGCCGCCAGGATCGAAAGAGAGCCTGATCGGCCTGCTCGGCGGTATGCAGACCACACTCAAGGGGATCATCGCCAAGGTCTCCCACTCCACCGAGGAGCTATCCCACTCTGCCGACAGCATCGCCCAGATCGCCGAGCAGACCGCCCAGTTTGCTACCGATCAGCAAACCAGCACCCAGACCATGGCCGCCGCCATCGAGGAGCTGGTGGTGAGCATCAGTCACCTCTCCGACAACGCCACCCATGCCGACGAGCTGAGCAAGGTCTCCGCAAATACCCTGGAGGAGGGCTCAGGGGTCATTAAAGAGACGCTTGGCAGCATCGAGAATATCTCCACCACTGTGGGGGATGCAGCCAGCACCATCTCCGAGCTCAACGGCCATACCCAGCAGATTTCGGAGATCATCGGGGTGATCCGCGGCATCGCCGATCAGACCAACCTGCTGGCCCTCAATGCGGCCATCGAGGCGGCGCGGGCCGGTGAACAGGGTCGCGGCTTTGCGGTGGTCGCCGACGAGGTGCGCAATCTGGCCAGTCGCTCGGCGGCCTCAACCCAACAAATCACCGGGATGATCAGCAAGATCCAGAGCGGGGCGGATGCCTCCATCCGCAGCATGGAGAACACGGTCAACAACGTCTCTCGCGGGGTCACGCTAGCCAACCAGACCGGCGAGGCGATCGCCAGCATCCAGAGCCACGCCTCCAACCTCACCGGCCTGATGGGGGAGATCAGCCACACCCTACGCGAGCAGTCCACCGCCGCCAACGAGGTGGTCTCTACCGTCGGCAACATCACCTCCCTCTCCGAGCAATCGGGGGATGCCGCCCGTCACGTGTCCCAAGAGGCGGCCAAGCTCAAGCAGCTGTCACGGGTACTGCGCCAGGAGATGGGGCACTTCAAGCTTTAAAGAACGCTGAAAAGCAAAACGGCTGCCCAAGGGCAGCCGTTTTTTATTCGGGGGTATCCCCGTCATTCAGTATCTATCAACCACGCAGGGCGGCGATACGCTGCTCGATGGGCGGGTGGCTCATGAACAGTTCGCTCATGGAGCGCTTGCCGTTGATGCCAAAGGCCATCATAGAGCCTTCCAGCTGCGGCTCGGCACCGCGGGAGAGGCGCTCAAGGGCGGCAATCATCTTGTCTCGACCGGCCAGCTTGGCGGCACCTGCATCGGCACGGAACTCGCGCTGACGGCTGAACCACATGACGATGATGGAGGCCAGAATACCGAACAGCATCTCCAGCACGAACACGGTGATCATGTAGGCAAAACCGCCGGTGCTGCTGCTCTCTTCCTCGTTGTTGGAGCTGAAGAAGTTGCTGATCACGCCAGCCACGATCCGGGCGAAGAACATCACGAAGGTGTTCACTACACCCTGGATCAGGGTCAGGGTCACCATATCGCCATTGGCCACGTGGCTAACCTCGTGGGCCAGTACCGCTTCCGCCTCGTCACGGCTCATGCTGTAGAGCAGGCCGGAGGAGACCGCCACCAGCGAATCATCGCGGCGGGCGCCGGTTGCAAAGGCGTTCATCTCGGGAGAGTCGTAGATCCCCACTTCCGGCATCTTGATACCCGCTTCGCGGGCCTGACGGGCCACAGTGCTCACCAACCAGTGCTCGGTCTCGTTACGGGGTTGCTCGATGACCTGGACACCATAGCTGCGCTTGGCCATCCACTTGGACATCAGCAAGGAGATAAAGGAACCCCCAAAACCGAACACGGCACAGAACACCAACAGCCCGGAAATGCTGGACTTGTTGATCCCCAGAACCGAGAACAGGATATTGAGTACCACCCCCAGCACCAGCATGACGGCCAGGTTGGTCACCAGGAATAGCATAATTCGCTTCATATAGACTCCTTGTGAAGATAAGGGACATGACCGGGGATCACTCGGGATCCCCACCTGATCATGTTAATGTCGACATTCTAGGGAGATTCGATGAATGTTCGCTGAATATGCCGTCAAAGTAGCGGCGAGATATCGAGACGCCCCTGCAAATCGGCTTCAAGCGGATTGTTTATAAACGGAATTTCGCCGAGGAAGGGGGCAGGCAGCAGGCCCCTCAGGGTGTCCAGATTTTCCTGATAATGGCTCATGGAACCATGGAGCCGATTAATTACCCACCCCGCCACCGGCAGCTGATCATTGCGAATGGCTGCAAAGGTGAGCAGCGCATGGTTGAGGCAACCCAGCTTGGCCCCCACCACCATGATCACCGCCATGTTCTCCTGCTTGACCCAGTCCGACAGCAGATGCTTGCGATCGAGCGGCAGATACCAGCCCCCCGCCCCTTCCACTACCGCCAGCTCGGCCCCGGCCTGTTCAATCTTGCGTAGCCCCTCGCTCAACCCCTGCATGGTGATAGGCTGGCGCGCCTCGCTGGCGGCGATGTGGGGCGCAATCGGCGGCTCATAGGCGAACGGATTGACCACCTCATAGGGCAGCGGCAGGCTCGCCGCCTCCTGCAACAGAACGGCATCCAGGTTGCGCAGCCCGTCCGGGGTGCGGGCACATCCGGCCGAGACCGGCTTGTAACCCGCGCACTTGATTCCCTGTGCGCTGAATTCGCGCAGCAGGGTGCGCGCCACCAGCGTCTTGCCCACATCGGTATCGGTGCCGGTGATAAAGAATGATTTCATACGGTTCTCTCCTTGACAGGGGGTAGCACACTGCCCTGCACACACTGCGATTCCCGGCGCTCAACGAGGCTTGCTGAGGCGGCCGAGGCACACTCGATAACTGGCGACCAGCCTGCCATCGGGCTGGCGAAACGCCTCATACGCCTGAGTCAGCTGCTGCAATCTGGCGCGACCGCTCAGACCGGCCGGGGCGGCACTCCCCTGATTGTCATTGACCTGATTGGCCCCAATCCCCTTGAGATCGCGCAACAGCTGCGGCAATTCAAGATAGGCGAGATCCCAGGTGATACAACGCAGCTCGGGAGCAGATACCCCGGCGCTCGCCAGCACCTGCTCCAATTGTGGCAGGCTGAGGAAGCGATTGACATGGGCGCGACCATCAAGCTGCTGCCAGGCGGCTCGCAACTGCCAGAGCGACTCATCGAGCAGGGTCGAGAAAAAGATCTGGCCGCCCGGTTTGACCACCCGCAGCAGCTCGCCAAAAGCCTGGGCCGGACGCTCGCACCACTGCAACGCCAGACTGGAGAAAACCCAGTCGAATGTGTTATCGGCGAAAGGAAGCTGCTCCGCATCGCCGCAGAGCAGGCGGGCGCCGCTGCCACGCAAGGCGGCCTGCGCCAGCATGCCGGGGGCAAGATCCAGTCCCACCAGCTGATGACAACGGTTCGCCAGTTGGGGCAAGAAAAAGCCGGTACCGCAGCCCAGATCCAGCCCGCTCACCGTCAGATCAGTGCCAACCGGCCTGCTCGGCATCCATTCCAGCAGCGCCTGACCCACCTCCTGTTGAAAACGGGCATGGGCATCGTAATGACGAGCGGCGGCGCCGAAACGGCGAGCAAGCTGCGCCTTGTCGACCGTTTGAAAACACTCAGTCATGGTGAGCCTCCCCAACCGTTGTCGCATCAGGGCAGACCCCCAAGGCATCGAGCAGGCGATCCACATCCTGCTCGCGGTGAGCCGCGCTCAGGGTAATGCGCAGCCGAGCCGTACTGACCGGCACAGTAGGCGGGCGAATGGCGCTCACCCAGACGCCGCATTCGCGCAGCCGCTCGGCCAGTTGCAAAGCAGCAAAGCTCTCCCCCACCAGCAGCGGCTGGATCGGGGTGTCGCTAGCGCCAAGCTGCCAACCCTGATCCTTTGCCCCTTGCCGGAAGCGAGCGATCAGCTGGCCAAGATGGGCGCGGGACTCATCAGCCGCGCGCACCAGTTCGATGCTCTTGCTGACCGCGCAAGCCTGCGCGGCGGGCATATGGGTGCTGTAGACATAGTGGCGGGCGAAGTTGACCAGATACTCCACCAGTTCGCGACTGCCGCCGACAAAGGCACCGGCAACCCCGAGCGCCTTGCCAAAAGTGCCCATCTGGATGTGTACACAGGCCGGGTTCACCCCTTGTGCGGCCAGGGTGCCACGCCCCTCGGGCCCCTGCACGCCGAGGCCGTGGGCATCGTCGATCATCAGCCAGTTGCCGCTCCGGGCTGCCAATGCCGCAAGCTCAGCCCAGGGGGCCTGATCCCCGTCCATGCTGAACACCCCTTCCGAGACAATCAGTCCACGATTGGGCTCAAGCTGCCGCTCAAGGGCCGCCATATCGTTGTGGGCAAAGCGCTTCATCTTGCAGGGGAGTAGGCTGCCCATCTCCTGCAAAGAGGCGTGGTTGAGTTTGTCCTGCCACAGCAGATGCTCCTTGCCGAGCAGGGCTTTGAGCACCGCCTGATTGGCGGAAAAACCGCAGTTGAACAGCAACACCGCCTCCACCCCGAGCCACTCGGCCAGGGTCTTCTCAAGCTGTTGGTGGGCATGACTGTAACCGGTCACCAGCGGCGAGGCGCCGGAGCCCGTACCATAACGCTCAATCCCCGCGTTGAAGGCGCTCTTAATGGCGGGATGATCTGCCAGCCCCAGATAGTCGTTGGCGGAAAAATTGAGGTATTCGCGCCCCGCAACCCTGAGCCGCCCGCCACTCGCCCCGTCGGTCGCGATGCGGTTGCGCAGCAGACCCGCCTGCTCGCGCTCGGCCAGCGCCGTGCTCAACCCAAAGGGGCCCGTTACTGCAGGGCCGTTCATGACCGAGCGGCCCCTGCACGGGGGCGGGTGGCGTCATAAAACATTTCGGCAGGTTCACTCTGGCGGCTCACCTCGGCCAGCAGCTCCTCTTCTTGAACCTGATCCGGCTTCTGGGCCCGCTGGGCAGGGCGAATGCCGAGCCTCTTGAACAGCTGCATATCGCTGTTTTCGTCCGGGTTGGGGGTGGTCAGCAACTTGCAGCCATAGAAAATGGAGTTGGCCCCGGCCATAAAACACATGGCCTGCATCTGCTCATTCATCTTCTCCCGCCCGGCTGAGAGGCGCACATGGGAGGCGGGCATCATGATGCGCGCCACGGCGATGGTGCGGATAAATTCGAACGGATCGAGGTTCTCCTGATCCTCCAGCGGCGTGCCCTTCACCTTGACCAGCATGTTGATGGGCACACTCTCCGGGTGGCGGGGCAGGTTGGCGAGCGCCATCAAGAGGCCCGCCCGATCTTTCGCCTGCTCGCCCATGCCGACGATACCACCGGAGCAGACCTTCATGCCGGCGCTGCGCACATGCTCCAGGGTATCGAGCCTGTCCTGATAGGTGCGGGTGGAGATGATCTCGCCGTAGAACTCCGGCGAGGTGTCGAGGTTGTGGTTGTAGTAATCAAGCCCCGCAGCGCCAAGACGGGCCGCCTGATCGGCGGTGAGCATCCCTAGCGTCATGCAGGTCTCCATCCCCAGCCCGCGCACCTCCTCAATCATCCGGATGATGTAGGGCATGTCTTTCTCTTTGGGGTTGCGCCAGGCGGCCCCCATGCAGAAACGGGACGAGCCATTGGCCTTGGCTTCGCGGGCCCGCTCCAGCACCTTCTCCACCTCCATCAGCCGCTCGGCCTCAAGACCGGTGTGGTAACGGGCGCTCTGGGGGCAGTATTTGCAATCTTCCGGGCAGGCGCCGGTCTTGATGGAGAGCAAGGTGCTCACCTGCACTTCATTCGGGTCAAAGTGGGCGCGGTGGACGGTCTGGGCCTGAAACAGCAGATCGTTGAATGGCAGGGCAAACAGGGCCTGAACCTCGGCTAGGGTCCAGTCATGACGAAGGGCGTGACCGCCCGCGGTGAGAGCATTCATACATGGCTTCCGGTTGTTATTAGTGGGATCCTGCGCCCGCCATCTTGGGATGGACGGCCACAAAACCCGCCGCCTGGCCTGCGCGCTCAGGGTGATGCGCAGTGCCAAGTGGCTGAAATTGTTGGCTAGTGTAGAGAGCACGCGTAGACTGTCAACACCGACCAGATCAAACCAATTGACAACAGAACAACAAATGACCAATCAAGAATTCGACCTGCACCACATCTGGCACCCCTATACCTCCCTCACTCACCCCCTGCCCTGCTATGAAGTGGCCAGCGCCAAAGGGGTGAAGATCACTCTCAGCGACGGCCGTGAACTGGTGGATGGCATGAGCTCCTGGTGGGCTTGCGTGCACGGCTATCAGGTGCCGGAGCTGGACGCCGCCGCCACCGCCCAGCTCGGCAAGATGTCCCACGTGATGTTTGGCGGCCTCACCCACGCCCCGGCGGTCGAGCTCTGCCGCAAGCTGGTGGAGATCACTCCGAAGGGGCTTGATCGGGTATTTCTGGCCGATTCCGGCTCGGTGGCAGTGGAAGTGGCGCTCAAGATGGCCCAGCAGTACTGGCACGCCAAGGGGACGCCCAGAGCCAAATTTGTCGCCCTGCGCAGCGGCTATCACGGCGACACCTTTGGCGCCATGAGCGTCTGCGATCCCGATGGCGGCATGCACGAGCTCTACAAGGGATTCCTGCCGGAGCACTATTTTGTCGACGCGCCCAGCTGCCGCTTCCACGCCGAGTGGGACGAGCAGTGCGTGGTGGAGCTGGCGACACTCATGGCCGATCATCACGAGGAGATTGCCGCCATCGTGCTTGAGCCCATAGTGCAAGGGGCTGGCGGCATGCGCTTCTACCACCCCCGCTACCTGCAGTGGGTGCGTGCCCTGTGCGACGAGTTCGGCGTGCTGCTGATTGCCGACGAGATTGCCACCGGCTTTGGCCGCACCGGCCAGCTGTTTGCCTGTGACTGGGCGGGGATCAGCCCCGACATCATGTGTCTGGGCAAGGCGCTTACCGGCGGCTACCTCACCCTCTCTGCGACCCTGACCACCGAGCATGTCGCCCGCACCATCTGTGACGGCAAGGCGGGGGTCTTTATGCACGGCCCCACTTTTATGGGCAACCCGCTCGCCTGCGCGGTGGCCAACGCCTCCATCGAGTTGCTGCTGGCCTCACCGTGGCAGGAGCGGGTGCGCACCATCGAGCATCAGCTGCGAACAGAACTGGTAGAGCTGACCCTGCACCCGGCGGTCGCTGATGTGCGAGTGCTCGGCGCCATCGGGGTGGTGGAGATGAAAGAGCGGGTGGATGTGGCGCGCATCCAGCGCAAGTTTGTCGAAATGGGAGCCTGGATCCGCCCCTTTGGCAAGCTTGTCTACCTGATGCCCCCCTTCGTCATCACCCCTGAAGAGCTGCGGGTATTGACCGGCGCCATCCGTCAGGCCATCACCGAAGGCGAGTTTTAAGGCATGCAGCGGGCGGCCATCGCTGCCGCCCGTTTGACTACCGGCATTTGATATATGAAGAGGGCAACTTTATCCACTTCAGTGCGCTTTCACTTGCCGTAATGTGAGCAAAACACCAGACCTGAGGCCCCAAGAGGGGTAAACTGCTGCGGTTTTACCATCAAGAAAGACTGCTCATGCGCCTCTCCATTGCTGCCAAAATCAACTTTTTCCTGCTCTTCATCTTCTCCATGGTTCTGGTCTTCTCCGCAGCCTATCAGGCGGTGCGCGAGCGCGATCTCATCCTGACCCTCATCAAGGAGCAGAGCCGCGAGCAGACCGAAGCCTATTTCGACGGCCTCAACATGCTGATGCTGACCGGCAAGATGGATGCCCGCGATACCCTGCGCGGCAAGTTTCTCGACCACGCCCATGTGGAGGATGCCCGCATCGTTCGTGGCGACGCGGTGAGCAAACAGTTCGGGCCGGGACGGGAGACAGAGCAGGTAAAAGATGAGTTTGATGAGCTGGCTCTGGCGGGCAAAGGGAGTCTGGAGGTGGTGCACAACGGCATGCACAGCCGTCTGGTGGTCACCCGACCGCTGCTGGCCAAGAAGGATTTTCGCGGCACCGACTGCACCAGCTGTCATCTGGTGCCGGAGAATACCGTGCTTGGTGCGGTGCGCTTTGACTACTCCCTCGATTCGCTGTTTACCCGGGTCGAGCAGAATATCCTCACCTCGGCGCTGATCCTCACCGGCATCTTCGGGATGGGACTGCTGCTGACCCTCTGGGTCATCCGCACCTGGATCGTGCGCCCCCTCAACCAGTTGACCCGCTCCATGGAAGAGGCCACCGACCTGCACGACTTCGGCCACCGGCTGGAGGGGGATGACGGCGACGAGATTGGCCGGGTGGCGGTGGCCTACAACCAGATGCTCGACAGCGTGGAGCGCCAGCTCGGCAAGCGCACCAAGGCCAGCAGGCAGGAGCCGGATCAGCCCCGCTGAGGCGGGCGCTTAACCGACGTAGTAGAAGAGCAAACTGGCGATCAGCACCAATAGCAGGATGGCCAGATTGACATGCCGGGAGTCATCCTGACGGCGGCTGCGCTTGCGCTCCAGCAGCAACACCGCCAGCGTCAGGGCGCAACAGCTCCAGAGCCCGTAGACCAGCCAAGGGGTAAGGGACGGGTCCCAATAATCGCGCACCTCGATCCCGCCATAGACCAGAAAACCGTAGGCAATTTCGGGCCGGGCATAGTGGTAAAGGGAGAGCAGCACGATAAAGCCGCCCCAGCAGAGCATCACCAGCCCCTGCAACACCCGTGTCAGCCAATCTGGCCCATGCCGCCGATCTTTCACCCACCTCTCCTGCGCCCGTGACACTCTTGTTGAGTGAACCATGCCGAAAACCCCACCAGAGTCCGACATTTTTGCTTGTTTATCAAACCCGCGCGGGTAAGATTGACGGCTTAGTCTGCCATGGTGGGCCATCTGTGCCCGGGCCAGACTCCCTAGTGTTGCAAATAGCGCTGCAAGAACAAGCTGGAGACAATATTTCGATGACGCACGCATCCGTAGTAGATGTGCTGGCCGGTAAGTATCCGGTCGGCACCACCCAAACTGTCAAAGGGTGGATCCGGACTCGCCGTGATTCCAAGGCGGGGATCTCATTTTTGGCCATTTCCGATGGCTCCTGTTTCCATCCGGTACAGGCAGTTGTCCCCAATACCCTGGCCAATTACGAGAATGAAGTGCTGCGTCTGACCACTGCCTGCTCCGTGGAAGTGACCGGCGTGGTTGCCGCCTCTCAGGGCAGCGGCCAGGCTTTCGAACTGCAGGCGACCGAGGTGAAGGTAGTCGGCTGGGTCGAAGATCCGGACACCTACCCGATGGCCGCCAAGCGCCACAGCATCGAATACCTGCGTGAACAGGCTCACCTGCGCCCGCGTACCAACATCGTTGGCGCCGTGACCCGCGTTCGTCACTGCCTGGCGCAAGCCATCCACCGCTTCTTCCACGAAGAGGGTTTCCTCTGGGTTGCGACCCCGCTCATCACCGCCTCTGACACCGAAGGTGCCGGCGAGATGTTCCGCGTCTCCACTCTGGATCTGGAAAACCTGCCGCGCACCGACGCCGGCAAGGTGGACTACAACGAAGATTTCTTCGGCAAAGAGGCTTTCCTGACCGTATCCGGCCAGCTGAATGCCGAAACCTATGCCTGCGCCCTCTCCAAGGTCTACACCTTCGGCCCGACCTTCCGCGCTGAAAACTCCAACACCAGCCGCCACCTGGCCGAGTTCTGGATGGTTGAGCCGGAAGTGGCCTTCAACGATCTGGAAGATAACGCCGCACTGGCCGAAGCCATGCTGAAGTATGTCTTCAACGCCGTACTGACCGAGCGTCGCGACGATCTGGAGTTCTTCGCCCAGCATGTGGACAAGGATGCCATCGGCCGTCTGGAGCGTTTCGTCTCCTCCGACTTCGCCCAGATCGACTACACCGACGCCATCGAAGTGCTGCAAAACTGCGGCAAGAAGTTCGAGTTCCCGGTCTCCTGGGGTATCGATCTCTCCTCCGAGCACGAGCGCTATCTGGCCGAGGAGCACTTCAAGTCTCCGGTAGTGGTGAAGAACTACCCGAAAGATATCAAGGCCTTCTACATGCGCCTCAACGACGACGGCAAGACCGTTGCCGCGATGGACGTACTGGCACCGGGCATCGGCGAGATCATCGGTGGTTCCCAGCGTGAAGAGCGTCTGGACGTGCTGGATGCCCGTCTGGCCGAGATGGGCCTGAACAAGGAAGATTACTGGTGGTACCGCGACCTGCGTCGCTTCGGTACCGTGCCGCACTCAGGCTTCGGTCTGGGCTTCGAGCGTCTGGTTGTATACGTGACCGGCATGGGCAACGTCCGCGACGTGATCCCGTTCCCGCGTACTCCGCGTACCGCCGAGTTCTGATCAGCGGCATCTTGCCACTGCATTGCAAAAGCCGACCTGTGGGTCGGCTTTTTTATTGTCACCGTTATGGGTGATACTCAGGATCAACCGGCACAAGGAACTCGTCGCCTATGGGATATCGCCTGCTGCTCTCGCTACTGCTGTCCTGCATGCCTGTTCAACTGTGGGCCGAGCCTGTTCGTCTGACCACCCTGGAGTGGCCCCCCTACACCAGCCAGAGCCTGCCCGATGGCGGCCTCACCGGTCATATCGTCAAGCGTGCCTTTGCCGAAGCGGGACTGGAGGTGACGTTCGACTTCTATCCGTGGCAGCGGGCGGTGCGGCTGGCGGCCGACCCGACCCAGCCTTATAGCGGCTATTTTCCCGAGTACCTCTCCGACACCCTGCCCACCCTGTGGCGCAGCTCCCCCAGCGTAGGCGACAGCGTGCTGGGTATGGCGCAGCGCTCAGGCCCCCCCATCCCCTGGCAGCAGCTCACGGATCTCGCCCCCTACCGGATCGGCGTGGTGGAGGGATACGTCAACACCCGTGAATTCGATGCCCTGATGGCCAGCAAGCGCCTCAACACTGCCGCCGTCGATGCAGACCTGCTCAACCTGCGCAAATTGCAGCGCGACCGGCTCGATCTGGCGGTTATCGACCGGGATGTCTTTCACTGGCTCATCAACCATGATCGCAAGCTGATAAGCGCCGGATTGCAGTTTCACCCGAAGATCCTCGAACACAAGAGCCTGCACATCATGTTTCGTCCCGACCAGCAGGCGTTGCAGCAACGGGTGGCTCAGGCCATTGCCAGATTGGATATTGCCAAGCTGAGCGAGGATTATCAGCGCCGCTATCTGCAGCAAGCACCTGCGGCCAAGTGAGCCAACCCGCTGAAGTCAGCCCTTGCTGGCAAAAATAGCCTGAGCGCTGGCTTTTTCACCCTCTTCTGCCGCAATCGAGCCCTTTTTATGCCCCTCCCCTGCAGCCCTGCTGCCACTCTGTGCAGCCACCATGACCACCCGATGGCTTGGCCCCGAGTGATACCACTTGGTGACAAAAATGATGTTTTTGTTAGTACGTGGTTTTTAAGTGGTTTAATCAAAAATTCATCGAGTTATTGAAGTAACTCAATTTTTTCACTTTTTCAGGGGAGCAGAATAGCAACTAACCCTTTTGGGCTAAATAAAACAGACAATGACAATTCATGGTTCAGGCTACCCGCAGCAATATGGGTTGAATCACACGAGGTAACGGAATGATCTTGATGGAATTTTTGGTGGTACTCGGCTGCTTGCTGCTGGGTACCCGCTTTGGGGGCATGGGACTCGGTCTCATCAGTGGTATCGGTCTCTTCCTGCTGACCTTCGTCTTCGGCCTGGTGCCGGGCGAACCGCCTGTTCAGGTAATGCTGACCATTCTGGCGGTGATCGGCTGTGCCGCCACCCTGCAGACTGCCGGTGGCCTCAACCTGATGATGCAAGTAGCCGAACGTCTGCTGCGCCGTCACCCGCAATACATCACTATCCTGGCGCCGCTCACCACCTGGACCCTCACCTTCCTGTGCGGTACCGGCCACGTGGTCTACACCATGTTCCCCATCATCGCTGACATCGCGCTGCAGAAGAACATCCGTCCCGAGCGCCCGATGGCCGTGGCCTCCGTTGCCTCCCAGATGGCCATCTGCGCCTCCCCGGTCTCCGTTGCCGTGGTCTCCATGGTCTCCATTCTGGCGGCCGGTCATGGCATCGGTCAGGCTTACGGCCTGCTCGACATCCTGATGATCGCCATCCCCTCCTCCCTGACCGGTGTCATCGTGGCGGCCCTGTGGAGCCTGCGTCGCGGTAAGGATCTGGACAAGGACGAAGAGTTCCAGGCCAAGATCAAAGACCCGGAACAGCGCGCCTTCATCTACGGCGGCGGTGAAACCCTGCTCAACACCAAGTTCCCGAAAGAGGCCTACTGGTCTACCTGGATCTTCTTCGCCGCCATCGCTGCCGTGGTATTGCTCGGCGCTAACGAAGGTCTGCGCCCGGTATTCACCATCAAGGACAAGACCGGCCCGCTCTCCATGAACCTGGTGATCCAGATGATGATGCTGATCGCCGGTGCCATCATCCTGATGCGCTGCAAGGTCAAGCCGGGCGAGATCGCCAACGGTGCCGTCTTCAAGGCAGGCATGGTCGCCATCTTCTCCGTATTCGGGGTCGCATGGATGAGTGAGACCTTCTTCCAGGCTCACATGCCGCTGCTCAAAGAGACTCTGGCCCATGTGGTACAGGCCCAGCCCTGGACCTACGCACTGGTGCTGTTCCTCATCTCCAAGCTGGTAAACAGCCAGGCCGCAGCCCTCACCGCCATCGCCCCCATGGGTCTGGCGCTGGGTGTGGAGCCGAAGCTGCTGATCGCCTTTCTGCCGGCCAGCTACGGCTACTTCGTGCTGCCGACCTACCCGAGCGATCTGGCCTGTATCGGTTTCGACCGCTCCGGCACCACCCGCATCGGCAAGTTCATCATCAACCACAGCTTCATCATTCCGGGGCTGATCGGTGTGGTGACCTCCTGCTCGCTGGGCTTTATCCTCACCAGCATCCTGCTCTAATCGCAGCGGCGTTTACCACGCTATTGCAATACAGGCCCCTGCTTCGGGGGCCTGCTTTTTTCCCGCTCTGTTACCCCAACCCTTTCCCCGCCGCCATTTCCGGACACCATGCCTTTACCTCTGCCCCCGCCGCTGGGTAGCATGCCCCCTCGTTCACCATCGGAATCTCATCCATGTCTCGCGTCATCCTGCTCTGGAGCGGTGGCAAAGATGCCATGCTGGCCCTCTGTCATGCCCGTCAAGCGGGCCATCAGGTGGTGGCACTGGCCACCTTTGCGCCGCCAGAGCCCCGATTTCTCGCTCACCCCTTGCCGCTGGTGCGCCGTCAGGCGGAAGCCCTCGGGCTGCCCCATCTGCTGGTCACCATAGAAGCGCCGTTCGAGCAGAGCTATGAAACGGCGCTGAGCCACTTGCAGCAGGAGTGGAACCTCGACGGCGTGGTGACCGGCGATATCGACAGCGTGGGCGGCGCACCAAACTGGATCCGCGAACGCTGCCAGCCGCTGGGTCTCACCGTCCATACCCCGCTCTGGCAGCAATCTCGCCAAGCCTTGCTGGCGAATATGCTGGCACGCGGCATCGTCGCCCACCTCTCCTGCGTCGATACCCGGGTGCTGGCCCCCGAGTGGACTGGGCGCACCCTCGATGCCGCCACCCTCGTGGAATTGCAGCAACTGGCCGAGCGCGAGGGCTTCGATGCCTGCGGCGAGCAGGGGGAATACCACACCATGGTGACCGACGGCCCGGGCTTTGCCGCCCCGCTGCACCTCGATGGCTGGCAGGTGGCGCGGCAGGATCATCTGGCCTATCTGGCCGAGCCACAGGGATAACGGCCTCAGGCCATCTGGCACGCTCGTTCAGGGACACGCGAAAAATCGAGATAAAAAAACGGGAGGCAACAGCCTCCCGTTTGGATTTGAGCGGACCAGTTTTGAGCGGGCCATGACGACCCGAACAAGGGATAAACCGGCTTATTTCGCCAGCTTGCCCAGTACCCGCTGCAGCAGACGGATACGCAGCTCGATGCTCTCCAGCAGCAGGAATTCCGCCTCCGAGTGGAAACCTCCCCCCATGGGGCCGAAGCCATCGAGGGACGGCACACCCGCAGCGGCGGTGAAGTTGGCATCCGAGCCGCCACCGGCCTCCAGCCAGTTGAAGGGGATCCCCTCCTCTTTGGCTGCCGCCTCTACCAGCGCCATCAGCGCCTCGGTGTCGCCGCTCGGGCGCATCGCCGGCTTGAAGGTCTGGCGATCCACCTCGACCCGACAGCCCGCGAGGAAGGGATTGTTGGCCATAAAGGTGAGCCGATCGTGCACCGCTGCGGCCTCTTCGTTGCTCCAGAAGCGCAGATCGACGATCGCCTCGGCAAAGTCCGGCACCACGTTGACGCCGGTGCCGCCCTGTACCACGCCGACGTTCATGGTGGTGCCCGTGGTCAGGTTGACCTGCTCGTTGATGGCCAGCACCCAATGAGCAAGTTCTGTGATGGCAGAGACCCCTTCGGTCAGGGCCGAACCGGCGTGGGACGCCTTGCCGTGGAAGGTGATGCGGTACTTGGCATTGCCCTTGCGGGCGCTGATGAGATCGCCGCTCGGGCGTGCCGCTTCGGCCACCAGCACGCAGCCGCTCTGTTTGGCCTTCTCCACCAGCCAATCCTTGGACCAGGGGGAGCCAATCTCTTCGTCGCAGTTGTAGCAGACCAGCACCTTGAGCTTGGCAAGCAATGCCGGATCCATCTCTTTGAGTGCATACCAGATAGAGAGCAGGCCGCTCTTCATGTCCGAGACACCGGGGCCAAAGGCTTGATTGCCTTCGATTTTCAGCGGGCGCTTGGCCGCCGTCCCCTCGGGGAAGACGGTATCCATGTGGCCGCACAGCATCACGTCGTAGTGATCGGCACCCGGCGCATTGGTGATCTCGAGGCAGGGGCCGCACTCGGCAGCGAACTGGTGGCGAGTCACCTGCCAGCCGATAGCCTCATATTTCTCGGTCATGATGTCGGCCACTTTCGCTACCCCGGCCGGGGTGTGAGTACCGCAATCGAGGTTGATGAGCGGGGCCAGATCGGCCAGATAGCTATCGAGGGAAAACGGGCTCTTTACAACTGTCATTATCTTCTCCATGCAACAATCAGCGTTGATGGCCGATCGTCTATTGCAACAATGCGACACAGTGAGAAAAAGGCGGGCAGCCATGCCACCCGCCCGACCGGTAAATTCCAAACACCACTACATAACCCACATCACTACATGAACAGCAGATAGTTGAGGGTCAGCGCCGTCACCAGCGCCCCCGCCATCGGCACGCTGGTGCGTTTGACCACGGTAAAGGGCGATACCTTGGCAATCCCCGCACAGGCGATCAGTACCGCTGCGATGGGGGAGACGGTACGGCCGATACTGGAAGCGAGCTGCATCGGCAGCAGCATGGTCACCGCAGGTACGCCAAACTTGGCC
>NZ_JBFODV010000216.1:0-1171 GCF_040908495.1 Aeromonas sp. R1-1
ATGGCGTATTTGCGCGACAAACCGGTGATCTCCTTGAAGGATGCCATATCGATCAGATCTCCCACCTGCTGGCCCGCCAGCACGGCGGCGACCATCTGGTTGTAAAGCTCGGCGTCGTAGTAGATGGGGCCATCGAGCTGCACCAGATACTTGAGTCGTGCCAGATTGCGCAGCAGCTTTTGCAACGCGCCTTTTTGCTGCAAGCCCTGCTGCAGGGCGGCGGGCAGCTTGCGGGTGATAAAGGGATCCAGCTCCACGCCGCCGGGGCCCAGTTTACCGGGCTCGTAACCCTCCTTGCCTTGATCTCGCACCACCTTGAGCACCAGCTGTGCCTCTTCTCCCAGATCATCTTCCGACTCGCCGCTGCCCGGTTGCCACTTGTCATGGTGCAGGCGAACAAGCTGCTCGCTCTTGAGCTGCTGGAGCAGGGCCTGAGTGACCGGCAGGGCGATGCCAAAGCGGGTTGCAAGCTCCGCAGCGCTGAGCGGTTCGCTGGCCAGCGTAGCCAGCAGCTGGTCGCGGCTTTGGGCCTGCCAGTGGTTGTCCAGCAGCCAATCACCGAGGGGGGTGACCTGCTCTGGCCGCTGGTCAAAGCGGCTGGCCAGCACATAGCCATTGAGGCCCAGTTGCAGGGTGGCCGGGTTGTAGTGCTCCAAGTCATCAGGCAGCTCGCCCAGCAGGGTGTGCAGCGCCTTGCGTCTGGCGGGATGGATGTCGCCGCACCAGACGATGCGGGCGCCGTGCAGCAGTTCGCTGCTGCCGTGGCGAATGATGGCGAGCGGCTGGCCAAAGAAGCAGGGAATGGGGCTGGCAAAGATCAGCCGCGCCAGCCGAGTATCCTTGATCGGCACAAAACGGGCCCGCCCATGCCAGCTGCCGAGGGCCACCTCGACCTCCTTGTTGTGCAGAGAGGGGCGTAGCGCCTTGTCTCTCAGGCTCTCGGCGTTGAGTCGCACGATAAGGTGGGTTGCCGCCTCGCACTGGCCAGCGGCGTTGGTGAGGCAGTGACCACGGGCCACCTCCTTGTGAGGCACTTTTTTAAGGCCCACCGCCACCCGGCAGACGGCGCCAATCTCGTCGACGCTCTGGTGATAGGCCTGCAGGGAGCGCACCTGCACCTCCCGATCGGCGGGGTAGAGGCGCAGCTTGTCCCCCACCTTGAGGCGGCCCT
>NZ_JBFODV010000217.1:0-9627 GCF_040908495.1 Aeromonas sp. R1-1
GCCCATGATGCAAACTTGAAGAGGATGGTGGTGATCAGATCTCCGAGTCCTCAGTAAGTTCCCTTCAAACTGCATCGATTTAGGCAACAACGCCGTTTGCAGATACACCTTGCCCACCCCTTGAGTGCACCGACGAAGAAGGTGTCGACTGCCACCAGTTCCCCGGTGTAGTGAACCTCAATCTGGCGTTCGCGAAACTCGGGGCTGAAGCGTTCTAACAGGCGAATCTGCTCGTCATTGAGCTCAATGGTCTGCTCACGGTGCGTTTTCTCGAGGCGCAACAAGCGGTCGTGTTTGGAGAGCAAGTCGTGCCGTTGCCACACGCCACACGCCACGCACCCCACACCCCACCCGCACAGACATTGATGCCTTGCAGAGCCAGTTCTTGCGCGACCCGCAGCGGGCCATGAGTTGATCTGGGGAGGGAATAATCGAGAATGGCCTGTTCAATCTCGGGTGCGACCCGATTGGGATGAGCTCCTTTACAGCCGGGCAATTTGTCGAGCAAGCCCTCGGCGCCATAGGTCTGGTAATTACGGCGAATTTCGTAGAACTGCTGACGGCTGTAGCCGATGAGCTTGCAGGCTTTGCTGACATTATTGAGTTCTTTGGCGAGCGCTAGCAGGCTGAGTTTGCGACGTGCTATTTTCTCGTTGGTGATCATGCAGAGGCTGATAGTATTTTGCAGGTGCAAAAAAGCCCCTTGGCGGAGCTTGGTGTCTGGCAAGGCCGGTGTCGGGGTTATCAATCGAACAGGATGCGGCCGCTGGTGCCGGCATCGCTGTCTTTCCAGCTGGCGCCGCTTTTGCGCAGGGTGTAAGTGATGGTCTCCTGCTTGAATTTCAGGTGGTCGCTGCCGCTGTGACTTGGTTTGACCTGATTGCCATCAATATAGGTCTCCCCTGTGGTATCGACGTGAATTTCGGCCACGGTGCGGCCATCGTCAGTGACCGCTTTATAGTTGCCAGCCCACGGGCTCTCGTCGCCATACTGCACGGCCCCTTCCTGAGCGTGCGCTTGGGCATGGGTCTTGTGGCCGTGATGGGTTTTGGCCACGGCGCAGCCGGAGATACCGACCGCCAGCAGGCAACCGAGGGTGACATTGAGCAGAGTCTGTTTGGATTTCATTTTCATTTACCTGTATCAAATAATTACAATGGATAAGGGGTGGAGCCCCCACGGTCGGTGTGGGCCCCGTTGAGCCATGGCTCGAAATCAGTCCTGATTGATCCCCGAAATATGGCCGTGGGAGTCGGTGAGGCAGTGCCAGAGCCGGTCATGGGGCCCCTTGATATCAATCATCATCCCCGCCTGGGAGTCGGCCACATAGTCGAGGGTCAGTTTGCTGCGGCTGACGCCCGCTTTTCTGGCGACGGCGTTCATGCAGGCGTTCTCGGCAACCTTGGTTTGTGCAGTGCTGCCGTTGTAGGCACTGCTACTGGCGCTCTCATCATCATCGCCGTCGACATCGTTCTCATCGTCATTGAGCTGGCAGGCGCCGCTGTCGCCATTTTTGACAAAATAGGTGATGCCCCAGTCGCCATTTTTCACCATGGAGAGGGTGGTGCGCCCCTTGCTCGCCTCGTAGAAATTTGAATTCACTTTTTTAAGCGGAACTTGCTGGTTATTGATATAAGCCGTGCCATCTTCGACGCGAAGATTAATATGTCCAGGACAGCTGGCGGATAAATCAGGCACCCCTGCATATGCGGTTCCGGTCATGACCAATACAGAGAGAGCAAGCAGCGTTTTTTTCATCAGATAACCTCAAATCAACAAGGATCAGCAAGTGTGATGTCGTCAAAATAACGGTTGCTATGCCTGAACGTTATTTATGTGCTCATTGCACACCTGTTATTGGTAGCCCGCAGTCAGTCGTTTCAGTGCGCCTCGTCCCGCCGGGATGACGCCAAATTTAGCAGTAGGGTGATGTAAGTAAAATAAAACAGGATTAATTGGGTTCATAAAATATGAAAAACTATAAACCATTTAAAACAATGGGTTATATGTGGTTTAAGTCACTTTGAAAAAGATGGGGGACCATCCGGGATGGTTCCTTATGGGTGTCGATAAAGTTGGCCATAGGGCTGCAATGCCGGGAGTAGAGTATTTCCTATGTTGCATGATGGCACAGGCTGGCGATATCAAGGGCCAATCAGCCATTGCGCGCCGTAAATACACAGACAAAAAACTCCAATATTCGGTGTGTGAGGGGGGAATTAGCCTACCAGCAGGCAGATATTTTTACCTGATATGACTGGGTGGTGAGGCATATGAAAAGGACAGAATAAATAAACCCTCCATCAATAGAGACATGATTATCTGGAGTGTTAATGTACTTTTCCTGAGGATTGCCCACTCTTGGCAGGCAAAACTAACGACTCAGAAACTCATGGCCAACCCGATGGAATAACCGCTGGTGTTGTGGCTGAACATATAGCGGGCAACCAGCCGGGTACGGGTGACTATGATGTCGTATTTGCTGCTGTCCAGCTCCAGACCGGCGCCGATAGAGTTGAGGGAGTCAAAGCCAAGCAACCCCCGCTGCTCCCCCAGATATGCGGTATGGGCCCCTTCCAGTACATAGCGTACCGGTCTGTCGAGCAGGGGCCAGTGGAACAGCGGGGCCCGGCGGCGCAGATAGAGACCGAGGTTCTCCGCCTCGGCGTGACCACGGACGCTGGTCGAGGTACCGCCAAAGCTTTGCAGGTGTTGGTAGGAGTAGCGCACTTCGATATCGATATCCTGCACCTTTGAAAAGAGCTCGTAGTCGAGCATCAGCGAGCCTCCCAGTCCGTACATATTGAGCTGCCCACCATCGAGAAAATCCAGCGAGTAGCCCTTGGTGCGCTCCAGCAGCCAGTTGCCGATCCGCAGATCGCTGGCCATGGTACCGAGCGAGACGTTGGCGATGGGGCGAAGTACCCAGTGGCCACCGCGCGGGTCTTCATGGAGGGCGATATCCCAGCCGATCCCGCCCGAAGCTGTCAGGCTGTTCCACTTGGTCGGGAGGGTGCGGCTCTCGGTGCCGTTGCTCACCACAAACTGGGGATCGTAGCGGCTAAAGCCGATCGCCCCTTCCAGATAGATGGGCACGGCTTCGCTCATGGTGGCGCCGCCACCGATCTGGGTCATGTTCAGGGCGGCAGATTGATTGGTGCCGCTGCCGATATCGAGGTTGCTGGCGGTGATGTCGGGCACCACGGTGAAAGTCATCAGCGAGAGCACCGCATTGGCGCGCTCCTGTGCCCACTCCTGATCCTGTGTTGCGGCTTTGACGGCGCCGCCGGATAGCGCCAGCAGCATTGGCAACAACATCTGCAATAAAGAGGAGCAAGAGCTGTGCATGAGTGTGGTTCCCGATAAGCGGCGTCTGGTTGCCCTGGTTTTACTGTAGCGAGCTTCCTGCCGGTTGGCACGGAGCTAAGAGGGGGGAACAAGCGCCGCTTGCGGTCAGTTGCCGCTTGGGGGCAAGCCTTTGCCACACCAACGGCACGCCTTTGCAGTTTGTCGCTAAAGCTTGGCCTCTTGCCGCCGATATCTCTTGTGAGATCGTGTGGAGGACAAGCAATTGAACGCTTGGATGTTGGGGTTGGTCAGCATATCCGTGAGTATGCAGTTACAGGCTGGAGTCACCGAATTTGGTGCCGGTCTGGATCAATCCGTCTGGCGTTTGACCTCCGATACCCAGATTGAGTGTCGCCTCGAGCATCCTATTCCCAACTGGGGAACGGGGGCCTTTGTCAGCCGCGCCGGGCGCAAGATCAACCTCGACTTCGAGCTCAAGGGCAAGCGGCCGCAGGCCCAGACCCAGACGGTGAGCCTTGGCATCATGCCGCCGGTATGGCGCCCGGGGATCGCCGGGCGAGAAGTGAGCCAGCTGCGCTTCTATCAGCAGTTCGATGGGCTGGTAGAGGGGCAAACCGCCTGGACCATGCTCGACGAGCTGGAGGGGGGGCGGATGCCGACCTTCCAGTATCGGGACTGGTATCGCCAGAACCGTGCGGTGCGAGTGTCCCTCTCGTCGGTCAACTTTCGGGTGAAATATCAGGCCTTTATAGACTGTCTGAGCGGACTGTTGCCCTACAGCTTCAACGACATCGCCTTTAGCGTGCTCACCTACGACAAGAACAGCGATCAGCTCTCCATCCCCTCCAAGCGGCGGCTGGCGATGATCAGCGAGTTTATCAAGGCGGATAAGAGCATCGACGTAGTGGTGATAGACGCCTACAGCGACAGCTATGGCGGCCGCTGGCCGAACCTGAAACTCTCCGAGAAGCGGGCCGATGCCATCAAGAAGGTGTTTGTCGATCTGGGGATCGATCCCGGCAAGATCTCGGTGGAGGGGCATGGTGAGAAGCAGCACGTTGCCTCCAACGAAACCGAACAGGGACGTGCCAAGAACCGGCGGGTGGTGATCAGCATGGGGCGCAATGGCGAGATCTAGCGCCGTCCTAGGTCAGAGAAGCATAAAAAAGAGCGCATCTGCGCTCTTTTTTGATCCTGCCATTAGGCAGCGGGATTAGGGCTGCTTAGAAGCTGTCACCGAGGCCAGTACCGGCATCTTTCTTGGCAATCAGTTCAATCTTGTAACCGTCCGGATCTTCGACGAAGGCGATGACGGTGGTACCGCCCTTGACCGGGCCCGGTTCGCGGGTGATCTTGGCACCGGCGGCGCGCAAGGCATCGCAGGTGGCATAGATGTCGTCCGCTTCCAGCGCGATGTGGCCATAGGCTGAGCCCAGTTCGTACTCGCTCACCCCCCAGTTGTAGGTCAGCTCGATCACCGCTTCATCCTTCTCGTCACCGTAACCGACGAAAGCCAGGGTGTACTTGTACTCGCTGTTCTCGCTCTTGCGCAGCAGCTTCATGCCAAGGACACGGGTGTAGAAGTCGATGGAGCGTTGCAGATCGCCGACACGCAGCATGGTATGCAGAATTCTCATTGCTCAGTTCTCCGGGTTGGTGATGTGTACTGCTTTCAATCTCGGTTGCGAGGCTATCAGTTCTCGGGATAGACCTTCTCTTTGTACTCGCACAGATCCTCGATGATACAGGAACCACAACGGGGCTTGCGAGCCAGACAGGTGTAACGCCCGTGCAGGATGAGCCAGTGGTGGACATCCAGCTTGAACTCGGCGGGTACCACTTTAAGCAGCTTCTCTTCCACCTGATCCACGTTCTTGCCTACCGCAAAGCCGGTGCGGTTCGATACCCGGAAAATATGGGTATCGACGGCGATGGTGGGCCAGCCAAAGGCGGTGTTGAGCACCACGTTGGCGGTCTTGCGGCCGACGCCCGGCAGGGCTTCCAGCGCTTCGCGATTCTCCGGCACCTCGCCGCCGTGGCGCTCCAGCAGGATGGCGCAGGTCTTGATGACGTTCTCGGCCTTGGTGTTGAAGAGACCAATGGTCTTGATGTACTCCTTGAGCCCGTCCACCCCGAGATCCAGCATCGCTTGCGGGGTGTTGGCCACCGGATAGAGCTTGTCGGTCGCCTTGTTGACGCTGACATCGGTCGCCTGCGCCGAGAGCAGCACGGCGATCAGGAGTTCAAACGGCGAATTGAAGTTGAGCTCTGTGGTGGGGTGGGGATTGTTTTCCCTCAGTCGCTCGAGGATCTCTCTGCGTTTCTGGTTGTTCATGCCTTGCGTCCGATCATAGTTCGGTCGACCGGACGCGGGCCGGGGCAACGTTGCAGTGGGCCACGGTAGCGGCTTGTTTGCGGTCCCGCCAGTCGTTGATGGCGTTCTTGGCGGCGATCAGCAGCCCCAGCCCGATAAAGCCGCCCGGCGGCAAAATCGCCAGCAGCAGGCTGGCATCGGCGTGGAACAGCTCGACGCGCAGGGATTTGGCCCACTCGCCCAGCAGCAGCTCGGCGCCATCAAACAGGGTGCCCATGCCGATGATCTCGCGCATGCCGCCCAGTACCAGCAGCACCAGGGTAAAGCCAAGGCCCATCATCAGGCCGTCGAGGGCCGCCAGCAGTGGCGGGTTCTTGGAGGCATAGGCCTCGGCGCGGCCTATGATGACGCAGTTGGTGACGATCAGGGCGATAAAGATGCCGAGCGCCTGATAGAGGCCATAGGTGTAGGCGTTCATCAGCAGCTGCACGCTGGTCACCAGCGAGGCGATGATCATCACATAGACCGGGATGCGAATATCCTTCGGCACCCAGTTGCGCACCAGCGAGACGGCGAGGTTGGAGCAGACCAGCACCGCCATGGTGGCAAGGCCCAGCCCCAGCGCATTGGTAAAGGTGGAGGAGACGGCGAGGGTCGGGCAAAGCCCCAGCACCTGCACCAGCGAGGGGTTGTTCTTCCACAGCCCCTGACTCATCAGCTCCTTGAGCTCGCCCTTGCGGCTTTCCAGCTCGGCAATCGGGGCAGCGCCCGTTTCAATCTGTTCCATCTGGTTCATGATGGCTCGACTCCGTTAGTTCGCCGCCGGACAAGCCGGGGCGTTGCTGAGCAGTTCGGGTTGCTCCTGCTGCAGTTTAAGCAGGTTCTTCACCGCCTTGACCACGGCTCGCGGGGTGATGGTGGCGCCGGTAAAGGCATCGAACTCGCCGCCATCCTTCTTCACCACCCACTGGGGCTCGTTGTCATGGGTCAGGAATTTTCCGGCAAAGCTGTTGATCCAGTCCGATTTCTTCAGCTCGATCTTGTCACCCAGGCCCGGGGTCTCGTTGTGAGCGAGCACGCGCACGGCGGTGATGGTGCCCTTGGCATCAAAACCCGCCACGATGCGGATCGCCCCGCTGTAGCCATCCGGCGCGATCGCCTCCAATGCATAGCCGGTCACCACGCCATTCTTGCTGGCGGTATAGAGGGCCTGCGGCTGATCACTGCCCAGATACTTCCTGCTGGTCACCTGCTTGCAGCTGGCCACCAGATCGTTGTCATAGCTCCCCTCCGGCAGCAATACCGAGAGTGTCTGCTGTTTCTCCAGCTGTTGCTGGTGGGCGATTTTATCCTTGGTCAACTCGTTGGTCAGTACCACCAGCGCGGTACAGCCGAGCGCGAACATCGCCAGAATAAGGCCGTTCTTGCGCATGCTCTTTAACATGTCCGGGCTCCGTCAGCTGTGATGGGGGAAAAGGGCAGAAACATCATTGGCGACGGGCTCCATACACTTTCGGGCGAGTCAGGCTGTCAATAAAGGGTACGCAGAGGTTGGCCAGCAGCACGGCGAAGGCAAACGCATCCGGATAGCCGCCAAAGCGGCGGATGATGTAGACCAGCCCCCCAATCAGCACGCCATAGACCAGTCGGCCGCGCGGCGTGGTGCAGGCGCTGACCGGATCTGTGGCGATAAAGAAGGCCCCCAGCATAGTCGCGCCGCTGAATAGATGGAACATGGGCGTGGCGGTCGCATCCGGGCTCACCAGATAGCCGATGGTGGAGGCTGCCAGCAGGGCACCGAGAATCGCGGTGGGAATGCGCCAGTTGATCACCTTCTGTTGCAGCAGGAACAGGCCGCCCAGCAGATAGCCGAGGTTGACCCAGCTCCAGCCGATGCCGCCCCAACCCTCAAACAGCGGGCCGTTCAGGATCTCGCCGGTGGTGAGTCCCTGAGTCAGGCCGGTTTTCAGGGTATCGAGGGGGGTCGCCATGGTGAGACCGTCCACCCCCTGCTTGAGCTGGGCCATGCTGTAACCGTCGAGGCTAAAGCCGGTGAATATCACCGACGCCGCATCACCAAAGCCGAGGCTGTAGGCGCGCACGCTCTCCGGCGGCAGCCAGCTGGTCATCTGCACCGGGAAGGAGACCAGCAGCAGCACATAGGCGACCATGGCCGGGTTGAACAGGTTCTGGCCCAGTCCGCCGTAAAGGTGTTTGGCAACAATGATGGCAAAGGCCGTGCCCACCACCAGCATCCACCACGGCAGCAGCGGCGGCAGGGAGAGACCGATCAGCACGGCGGTGAGCGCCGCACTGCCATCCATCAGGGCAGGCTTGATGGCGCGGCCACGGAGCTTGAGCACCAGCGCCTCGCACAGCAGCGCAGTGACCAGCGCCAGCAGGATCTGGATAAAGGAGCCCCAGCCGAAGAACCAGGTCTGGGCCAGCAAGCCCGGCACGCAGGCCAGGATCACCAGCAGCATCAGGGTTCGGGTCTGTTTGCGGTTATGGGCAAACGGCGCAGTCGCAATATTGAACATGAGTCTGTCGATTACCTTGTGGTTGTTCGGTCGGCTGACGGGACATCTTCAGCGGCGGTCCCGGCGGCTCTGGCTGCCTCGGCCGCCAGCTTCTTCGCCTTGGCGCGGGCCACCGCGGCTGCAATGGCCGCTTTTTTCGGATCAACCGGGGCGTCAACCGCTGGAGTACTCGCTTCAGGAGCCTCTGCTACGGCAAGTGGTTGCTCACTGCTGGCTGCATCGGTTTGCATCGGCTCGGCCGGTGCGCGCTCACCCTCAGCTCCGGCACTCTCTACCTGAGTAGCGGCACTTTCTACCTCAGCATCGGCATTTTCTACCTCAGCACTGGTACTTGCGCTCTGCTGGGCCAGCTTTTTGGCCTTGGCCCGGGCAATGGCAGCGGCGATAGCGGCCTTCTTGGGATCGACCGCTTCGCTTGCAGCCGTATCGCTTTGGCTGGTGGTTACTTCGCTCTTGGCTACCGTCATGTCGCGGGTCTCCGTGCTGGCAGCTGGCTCACTCTGCGCACCTTCAGCACCGGCACTCTCGCCCTGCTGGGCCAGCTTTTTGGCCTTGGCCCGGGCAATGGCCGCGGCGATAGCGGCTTTCTTGGGGTCAACTGCTTCGCTGGCCGCAGATGGCGCATCGCTTTGGGTTGCAGCCGTTTCTCTGGTGCCTGCGGTTGCAGTCAGATCGCCCTCAGCGCTGTTGCCCTGCTGGGCTGCCTTTTTGGCCTTGGCCCGGGCAATGGCAGCAGCAATAGCAGTTTTTTTGGGATCGACCGCTTCGTTGGCAGCAGATGGCGCATCGCCTTGTGTGCCTGCGTCAGCTGCCGCGCTGTGATCTGCGCTTGCCGGTTCGCCATTCGCCTCAGCCTTTTTGGCCTTGGCGCGGGCAATGGCGGCGGCAATCGCCGCCTTTTTCGGATCGGACTCTGCCTTTTTCGGGTCGGCGTCTGCTGCAGGCTGGCTCTCGGCCGCGCTATCTGTAGCAGGAGCATCGCCAGCCTGAGCCGCCTTTTTGGCTTTGGCACGAGCAAGAGCCGCGGCGATGGCCGCTTTTTTGGGATCGCTGGCGGGGTCAACTGTCTCGGCGGATTGCGGCGCAGCAGCTGTTTCGCTGTTTGCGCTCTCTGCCAGCTTGGCGGCGCGGCGCGCCTCCGCTTGCCGTTTGCGGGCTTCGCGGGCGGCGATCACCGCGCTGTTGTCAGGCAAGCCCTCGGCGGTGGCGGCAATGGCTGTGATGGGGGCATCCTGCTTGGCCTTGATGCGGGCGAGGGCGGCTGCCACCGGATCTTCGCCGCCTGCGGCCGTCATGGTTTGACGGCGCTGTGCGGCGGCTTCGGCATGGCGCGCTTCGCGGGCCGCTTTCTCCCGCTCGAAACGGGCCTGCTTGGCCTCGAAACGCTGCTTGGCGCGTTCGGCTTTTTCGGCCTCGGCACGGGCTTCGCGAATGTCGTCTTTGGCGATCTTGTAGTACTGCACC
>NZ_JBFODV010000218.1:0-12383 GCF_040908495.1 Aeromonas sp. R1-1
GTGGAAACTCGCCTTCTTGATCCGGCGAAGGGAGCCCCCCTGCTCGTCACGCTCCACATAGACGAAGCCGTAACGCTTCTGGTAGCCATTGAGCCAGCTCAGGATATCGGTGAACGACCAGGCACAGTAGCCAAGCAGTTCCACCCCGTCCTGCATCGCCTCTTGGCACGCCTTGACATGGCTGCGCAGATAATCGATGCGGTACTCATCGTTCACCTTGTCGCCCGCCTCCAGCTTGTCGAACTCGCCAAGGCCGTTCTCGGTGATCATCAGCGGCAAACCGTAACGGGAAGAGAGACGACGCAGCGCGATGCGCATCCCGGTCGGGTCGATGGCCCAATCCCAGTTGCTGGTCTCAAGGTGCGGATTGGGCGCCGTCTTGTAGAGGCCGGGAATGCCGCTCGATGGCGTAGTGCCCTTCTTGCCGGTAGTGTTGATCCGCTGCAGGGTCTGACCGCCCAGGGGGTTATCTGTGTAGGTCAGGGTGTAGTAGTAGTTGACGCCAATGTAGTCGGGCGTCCCTTCGCGCAGCAACTCCATATCGCCCGGCAGGATCTCCGGCGCCTCGCCATTTTCCCGCAAGTAAGCGAGCGCCGCCTGCGGATAACGGCCAAAGCAGTAGGCATCCAGCCACCAGAGGTTGTTGAACTCCTCGGCGTTCTCGTAAGCCAGCATATCTTTCGGGTCGCACGACGCCGGATAGGCAGGGGAATAGGCAAAGCTCGGGCCAATCAAGCCGTTCGGTACATGCTGGCGAAACGCCTTGATCACCCGTGCATTGGCCAGAAAGGCGATATGGTTGGCGGCAAAGAAGCGCTTGCGATCCTGCACTGCGGGCGGATGGGTGCCGAGCTGATAGGCGTTAGTCAGGTTGTAGTTCTGCTCGTTAAGTGACACCCAGTACTTCACCTTGCCGGCAAAACGCTGATAGAGGGTCACGCAGTAGCGCTCGAAATCCTCGATAATGCGTCGGTCTTCCCAGCCGCCGTACTCATCTTGCAGCGCCTGCGGCAGATCCCAGTGATAAAGGGTCAGCACCGGTTCGATCTGGTGGGCCAAGAGGGTGTCGATCAGCTTCTCGTAGAAGGCCAGCCCCGCCTCGTTCACCTCCCCCCGACCGGTGGGATAAATGCGCGGCCAGCTCACCGAGAAACGGTAAGCCTTGAGCCCCATCTCGGCCATCAGCGCCACGTCCTCTTCCATGCGGTGGTAGTGATCCACCGCCACATCGCCGTTGCTCCCCTCAAAGGTCTTGCCCGGCAGCTTGGTGAAGAGATCCCACACCGAGGGCCCCTTGCCATCGGCATTCCAGCCCCCCTCCACCTGATAGGCAGCGGAGGCGGCGCCCCACAGAAAATCGCTCGGGAAGTCGTTGAACTTGTAGTGATGCATCTGGTGTTGCTCCTTCTGCGCTGATGGTGTCAGCCATCTCTGATAACTCGGCGCCCCTTGTCGGGGCGCCCGAAATGAATTGGCATAAGCATCCATCACTTCTAAAATTCCGTCCAATGACAAATTTGACCACTCAACATTCCCAACAGGAATGAAAGGAGCCCTGATGGAGCTACGGGATCTGAAAGCCTTCGTCACTCTGGGGGAGGTGCTGCACTTCGGCCAGGCGGCGGTACGCCAGCACGTTACCCAGTCGGCCCTGAGCAAACAGATAAGGCGGTTGGAGGAGGAGCTGGGCGGCGAGCTGTTCGAGCGCAACGCCAGTACCACTCGCCTCACCGGACTGGGCAGGGCGCTGTATGAGGATGCCCGCGAGGTGGTCATCCAGAGCGAGCAGCTCTCGCGCACCGCCCGCGACGTGCTGGCGGGCAATGTCGGCACCCTGCGCATCGGCTTTGGCGTGGCCACCAAAATCCTGGTGCCCGCCGCCATCGCCCGTTTTCGCACCGAGCGGCCGCAGGTGACCATCGAGCTCAACGATCTCTCCACCCACCACCAGCTACTGGCGCTCAGTGAAGGCAAGCTGGATCTCGGTTTTTGCCGCCTGCCCGCCCCCAAGGGGTGGCACGCCCTGCCGGTGGTCGAAGCCCACTTTGTCGCCGTGCTGCCCGCCAGCTACCGCGATGTGAGGGAGTTGGCGGATCTGGTGGACAAGCCGCTGGCGATCCTGCGTCGTGACAAGGCGCCATCGTTTTACGATCACCTGATGAACTATCTGGCCCAGAGCGGACTGCGATTTCGCGATATCCAGTACGTCAACGACTTCGCCGCCGGTGTTGCCACCGCGGCGGCAGAGATCGCCTGGACCCTGGTGCCCTCCTCCACCACCATCGAGCACCCGGATGTGCTCACCCTCCCCTTGAGAGACGGGGAAGCCTGCTGGACCATTGGCCTTATCCGTCCGCCCCACAGCAAGGGGCCCTTGATCGATGCCTTCTGGGCAACCATCGCCGATATGGCGCCAAGATAAACACGCCGTTGGCAAACAGCAGATGGCGGCCGCGCATCAACGATAGCGTTCGACGATACGCGCCAACTCGCCGCTTTGTCGCAGCTGTTGCAGGGCACGGTTGAACTCGGTTATCCGGGTATTGAAGCGGGAGTGCTTGCCGATGCAGAGATTGAACGGGGTAGAGGCAAGCTGCAGCGGCACCTCGACCACCTGCCCGGACAATCCCAGCTGGTTGAGTTTGAAACGAGCCACCAGTGGGTCGGTCACCATCAGATCCCCCCGACCCACCGCCAGCATTTTGAAGACATTATCAACATTGATGGTGTGATGAACGGTGAAGCCCGCCAGGTTCTCCTTGCCCCAGCCGTTACCGAAATAGTCGAGAAAGGTAAGCGATTTGAAGTCGCTCAAGCGGCTGGCTCGCTGAAACTCCGCCATGCGGGGATGGGCGCGCTGGGTAAAAATGGTTAGCACTGTGGTGGTGACCGGCTCTTCCACAACCAGGGTATAACTGCGCCGCTCCCGGGTGGCGATGGTGACAAAACCATCGGCCTGCGCCATCCGCACCATTTTTTGCGCCCGTTGCCACGGATAACCTTCATGGCGCACCCGCAGCCCCATGTGCGCTGCCACCCGCTCCATCACGTCGATCATCAGCCCGCGCATCTTGCCCTGTTCGTCACGCCACGAATATGGGGCAAAGTCGTCAAAGTAGACCAACTTCAACTCGGCCGCTGGCGCCGCCCAGACACTCTGCCACATCAGCAATCCCCACAAGATTGCGCTCCCCAGACTGACTCTCATGGCCGCGACTCCATCCACTTCTGCCACCTCTGAGCCTAGTGCAAAGCGGGCTGCGGCAAGGTTCAGGATCCAGTGAAAAAAGTGGCCAACGAAAAAAGAGAGAGGAAGCAGTGGCTTCCCCTCTCTCGTTCGTTTTTCAGCACGCCACCTTACCGATGGCGGTCACGGCTTGCCGGTTACGCCAGCTCGGCCCGCAGCGCCCTGGTGGCATCGACCATCACCTTGAGGGCGGCCTCAGTCTCTTCCCAGCCGCGAGTCTTGAGGCCGCAATCCGGGTTGACCCAGAGCCGCTCGGCCGGGATCTGTTTGGCCGCCTTGCGAAGCAACCCCTCAATCCAGCTCTGGCTCGGCACGTTCGGCGAGTGGATGTCGTAGACGCCCGGGCCAATCTCGTTGGGGTAGTTGAAGCGTTCGAACGCTTCGAGCAGCTGCATCTGGCTGCGGCTGGTCTCGATGGTGATCACATCCGCATCCAGCGCTGCCACTGCCTCGATAATGAGGTTGAAGTCGCTGTAACACATGTGGGTGTGGATCTGGGTGCTGTCCGCCACCGGGCTGGCACTCAGACGGAAGGCCCGCACTGCCCAGTCGAGATAGGCCTGATGATCCTGCTTGCGCAGGGGCAAGCCTTCGCGGATCGCCGGTTCGTCGATCTGGATGATCTTGATGCCGGCGGCTTCCAAGTCTGCCACCTCGTCACGAATGGCCAGCCCGATTTGCAGGGCGGATTGCTCACGGCTCACATCTTCGCGCGGGAAGGACCAGCAGAGGATGGTCACAGGGCCAGTCAGCATCCCCTTGACCGGCTTGTCGGTCAGGCTCTGGGCAAACTTTGTCCACGCCAGGGTCATGGGGGTCGGGCGGTCAATATCGCGGGTGATCACCGGCGGCTTGACGCAGCGTGAGCCATAGCTCTGTACCCAGCCGAAGCGGGTGATGGCAAAGCCATCCAGCAGTTCACCGAAATACTCCACCATGTCGTTGCGCTCGGCCTCGCCGTGCACCAGCACGTCCAGCCCGATGGCCTCCTGACGCGCGATGGCATCGCGGATCTCCGCCTGAATGCCCGCCTCGTAGGCGCTGTCATCGATGCGACCGGCGCGCCAATCCTGCCGCAACACCCGGATCTGCGAGGTCTGCGGGAAGGAGCCGATGGTGGTGGTGGGCAGCAGCGGCAGCTTGAGATCCGAGCGCTGCAGCTCGGCCCTGACCGGATAGGGGCTGTGGCGATCAAAATCGCTGTTGGTGAGGCTGGCGAGCCGTGACTGCACCGCTTTTTTGTGCACCCGGCTGTCGGACTCCCGATCCACGATGGGCTGGCTGTAGGCGGTGATTTTGTCGAGCTCGCCCCCATCCAGATACTCTCTGAGCAGTCCCAGCTCGAAACATTTTTGCAAGGCGAAGGCGAACCAGCTGCGGGTCTGGGGATCCAGCTCCTGCTCCAGGGTCAAATCCACCGGGCTGTGCAGCAATGAGCAGGATGAGGCCACCCAGAGCCGCTCGCCGAGTTTGGCTTTCAGTGCCTTCAGAGTCGGCGCCAGCTTGGCCAGATTGGCACGCCAGACGTTGCGGCCGTTGATCACCCCTGCTGAGATGACCCACTGGGCGGGCAGATGCGGCACCAGGGTCTCCAGTTGCTCGGGGGCGGCCACCAGATCCAGATGCAAGCCATCCACTTTCAGGCTGGTGATGATGTCGCGCTGATGGGCAACCGAACCGAAATAGGTGGTGAGCAGCAGCTTGCAGGGGCCCGCGAGGCGCTCGTAGGCGTTGAGGTAGGCCAGCCGCCACTCGTCCGGCAGGTCCAGCGTCAGCGCAGGTTCATCGATCTGTACCCACTCCACTCCCTGGGCGGCCAACTTGGCCAGGATCTCCTGATAGACAATCAGCAGGCGATCGAGCAGTTCAAGGCGGGAGAAGCCGCTCCCTTTCTCCTTGCCGAGCCACAGATAAGAGACCGGTCCCAGCAGCACCGCCTTGATCGGCAGCCCCAGCGCTTTGGCCTCTTCCACCTCGTCAAACAGCTGGCTCCAGCCCAGCTTGAAGCGCTGATCACGGCTGAACTCCGGCACCAGATAGTGATAGTTGGTGTTGAACCATTTGGTCATCTCGGCGGCAGCCGCCGCCGGGCCGGTCGGCGCACGGCCGCGGGCCACCCGGAACAGGGTGTCGAGATCGGTCTCGCCATGGCGGTGGCGGGCAGGCACTGCATCCACCAGCAGGCTGGTACCGAGCACCTGATCGTACCAGGCAAAGTCGCCCACCGGCAGCAGATTGACCCCGGCGCCGTGCTGGGCCTGCCAGTGGCGTTCACGCAGCGTCTTGCCCACGGCAACGAGTTCGGCCTGAGTGGTCTCGCCACGCCAGTAGGATTCGAGGGCAAATTTCAGCTCACGCTTGGCGCCGATACGGGGGAAGCCCAGGGTGTGTGCTCGTGTCATAGGTTCATTTCCTTATGCTCATTCATCTGATGGGAAACTGGATGATTTAGCCATCCAGATGTTTACACATCCAAAATGACAAGATAAGGTGACGCTGGCTATTGAATCCTCTTCAAGTGGCTCTCAAATAATCCTCAACTGACCGCCAGTCAGGTTCACCGCGAGGATACAGAGGCCGATTTTTACAGGTGCAAGAGGTGCCGGAGTCAAGAAGCGCAGCAGGTCACCGCCGACCGCAACCTCAGCGCCATACGCAATCTCACAAGGAGCCATCTTATGGCAGTGCCAAGCAATGCAGGGATAGAGATCAAACACTTGAAAACATTGACCGCGCTGGCCGAGCAGGGCTCGCTGGCCGGTGCGGCGCTGACCCTCAACCTCACCCAGTCCGCCCTCTCCCACCAGCTCAAAGAACTGGAGACCCGCCTCAATCTGGAGCTTTACCTGCGCAAAAGCCGCCCGCTGGTGCTGACCGCGGCAGGCAGCCAGCTGCTCGCCTTTGCCCGTCAGGTACTGCCCGCCCTGGCCCAAACCGAGAAACAGCTGCAGGCCTTGCAGAGCGGCGATGCGGGAAGGCTGCATTTGGCGCTCGATTGCCACAGTTGCATCCAGTGGCTGCTGCCGCTGTTGCCCGATTTTCGCCGCCAGTGGCCCGGGGTAGATCTGGAGGTGGAGTCAGTGCCGGGCTTTGATGCCATCAATGCCCTGCTCGGCGGCCAACTCGACCTGCTGCTCACCTCCGATGTGCAGGCCCGGGGCGATCTCCACTTCGAGCCGCTGTTTGCCTTTGATCTGACTCTGGTGATGGCGCCGGATCACCCCCTCTGCCACCGGAGCCACATCGAGCCGGGCGATCTGGGGGCGGAGGTGCTGCTGGTCTATCCGGTGGAGCGCAGCCGCATGGATATCTTCAACCGCTTTTTGCAACCCGCCGGGGTGGAGCCCGCCCGCTGCAAGCCGGTGGACAACACCTCGGTGATGCTGCAGATGGCCGCCGCCGGCCTCGGGGTCGCCGCCCTGCCGCGCTGGGCCAGCAACGAGTTTGTCAGACAGGGGATGCTCTGCGCCCGCCCCCTCGGCAGCGGTATTCGTCGCCATATGTACGGCGCGGTGCGGGCCGCCGATCGGGATCAAGCCTGCCTGCAGAGCCTGTTCGAGCGCATTCGCCGCAAGATGGAGGGATAGCCCTCCTCAGCGTGGCCGACCGACCTCTGCCAGCAGTGCAGGCAACTGCACCTTGATAAAGTCGATGAGGGCCCTGACCGCCGGTGACAGACCGCGCCGCGCGGGATAGAGCATCACCAGCTTGCCATCTTTGGGGCGCCACTCGGGCAGCAGTTGTTGCAGCCGCCCATCCGCCAACTCACTCACGCAGGCGTAAAGTGGCAAGCCCACCATCCCGAGCCCCGCCAGCGCCGCCTGTTTGAGGGTTTGCACATTGTCGCTGCGCAGCAGCACATTGACCGCCACCTCCTCACTCTCCCCGCTATCGTGCCGCAGCCGCAACAGATCGGCCTGACGCTCCAGCGAGCTGAAAAGCAGGGCATCCTCTCCTTCCAGCTGGCGTGGATGCGCCAGCGCATTGTGGCGCGAGAGCCACGCCGGGGTCGCCAGCACGCCCCACTGCACCGTGCAGAGCGGCACCTGCACCAGACTGGAGGGGGCCTGCTCGAAGGCCACCCCGCGGATCACCACATCCAGCCCCTCCTCCAGCAGATCCACCTGCCGGTTGCTGGCTTGCACGGCGAGTCTCACCTTGGGGTATTGCGCCATAAAAACGGGCAACAAGCGGGCAAGCAGCGCATCGGCAATAGTAATGGGCACGCTGATGCGCACCAGACCGCTCGGCTCCTGCTGCCGTTGCCGCACAGCCGCCTCTCCCGCCTGCGCTTCGGCCAGCATCGCCTGACAGTGGCGATAGAGCACCTCACCGGCATCGGTCAGGCTGAGTTGGCGCGAAGTACGTTGCAGCAGCCGGGTATCCAGCCGCTCCTCCAGCAGCCGGATCCGGCGCGAGATCCGCGACTTGGGCACGCCAAGCGCCCGCGCGGCGGCAGTGAATCCCTGTCGCTGCACCACATGGGTGAAGAGATAGAGATCATTCAAATCAAGTTCCAGTGGTGTCATCGGGCTGCCTTGGTAAGGGTGAGGTGCGTTCACATCGTTCCACCAATAGAACGATAAGAACCTATTTCACCAGATTGTCGCCATTTTTGCAGCCATCATAATGGCCCTGTCCCCATCAGACGGTTGCTGCGCGGGCAATCCGCCCCACCAGCAAGGGCCGTTTGACTGTTCCGATATCACAAGGAGTTCACCATGAAACTGCGACAAATCTGCTCTGCCACTCTGCTCGGTCTGGCGACCCTGACCACCACGCTGGCCACCACAGCGACACCGGCCATGGCCGCCGAGGCTGCCAGCCATCCGACCGTATCACCCAACCGCTATCTGGAGATGCTCTCCCGAGACAATGCGGTACTGCTGCTGGTCGACCATCAGGTCGGCTTGCTGAGCGGTGTGCGCGACACCACGGTGGGCGAACTCAAGCACAACGTGGTGGCGCTGGCCAACGCCGCCCGCGCCCTCGGCGTGCCGGTGATCGTGACCGCGACCATGCCCGATGGCATGTGGGGCCCCACCATGCCCGAACTGACCAGCGCCCTGCCGGATGTGAAGGTGATCAACCGCACTGTCATCAACGCCTGGGACGATCCTGCCGTGCGCGCCGCCATTGAGAAGACCGGCCGCAAACAACTGATCATCGCCGGGGTATCCCTCGAGATCTGCGCCAGCTTCCCGGCCCTCTCTGCCAAGGCTGCCGGCTATGATGCCCGGGTGGTGCTCGATGCCTCCGGCACCTTCAACGAAGCCAAGCGCACCACGGGTCTGCAACGCTTGCTGGGGGCCGGTATCCCGGTCACCGACTACGCCTCCGCCGCGGTCGAGATGCTACGTAGCAACGTCGACCCCAAGGCGCACGATGTCTACAGCGCCCTCGACATGCCTTTCGCTACCCTGGTGTGGCAGATGCAAGAAGGTGCCAAGAAGTCGTAACTCGCCCCGCCTTCGGTCAAATGACCGAAGGCTTCTTTTGTCTTCAAGAGGTTATATCGATGACCAGACGCCTGACTCTCTCCGCCCCCGTCAAGGGCCAACCGCTGCGCATTGGCAGCGGCTTTGAAGCCAGCCATTTTGGCGAACACTTTTTCAACGGTCTGATAGACCCCGTGGTGATGGTGGATCACTTCCAGATGACCGCCCCCACCTTCGAGCCCCATCCCCACGCCGGGATCTCTGCCGTCACCTATCTGTTCGAGGATTCGACGAGCCCCCACGTCAACTACGACTCCCTCGGCAATCAGGGCCCCATCGAACCGGGGGCGCTCCACTGGCTGGCGGCCGGGCGCGGGGCCGTACATACCGAGCAGCCGGAAGGGGCATCCCCCTATGTCCACGCCCTGCAGATCTTCGTCAACCTGCCTGCCCGTCAAAAGATGATGTCGCCTTTTGCCGTCCACGCAACCGCTGCCACCATCCCCGAGTTTCATGGCGAAGGGGTGCGAGTACGGGTGGTCGCAGGCCACAGCAACGGGATAACGGCGCCACACTCGGCAGAACTGCCCCAACCCTTTACCCTGCTCGATGGCCATTGCGCGCCCGGCAGCCGCTTCATCCATCTGCTGGCGGCAGGCTGGAATGCCATGATCTATCCCCTGACCGGATCGCTGACCCTGCAGGCGGAGGGAGAGCGGCACCTCATCCCGGCAGGTCACGGGATGGGTGTCAGCCTGCCTGCCGATGGCGGCGAGGCGGTGGCACTGCAACTTGAGGCCACCGAGCCCTGCCACTTCGTGCTGCTCTCAGGCCAGGCGCTCAATGAACCCCTGGTCAAACATGGCCCCTTCGTCATGAACAGCCACGACGCCATTGCAGATCGGCTGCATACCTATCAGCGCGGCGAATTAGGTCAGCTCAACGATGAGTGGCTGCGCAACGGCCAATATCGGCCATGAGCACGCTCGCTGGCCATCAGCCACAAAGCACGCGCTGGCCTCTGGTCTTCCTCGCCATTTTCGCCGGTGCCAGCGGCGCTCTCTGCCTTGGCAAAGTGCCCGCCGTGCTCGGCATACTGCGCAGCGAGCTGGGGCTGACACTGGTTGAAGCCAGCTATCTCGCCTCAGCTTTCAATACGCTGGCGATCCTCTGCTGTCTCTTTCTCGGCCTGTTGCTGACCCGCTGGAGTGGGCGGCAAACCGGGGTTGTCGGGCTTTTGGTTATCGTCACAGGCGGTGCGTTGGCGCTGCCCGCCACCGGGCTGGCCATGATGCTGCTGTCGCGCATTGTCGAGGGGATTGGCTTTTTGCTGGTCTCGGTGGCCATGCCCGCCTTTATCGTGGCGGTGACCCGGGAGGAGGATAAACGGCTGGCCTTGAGCCTGTGGGCGGTCAACCTGCCTCTCGGGGCGGCGGCGGGTATGCTGCTCACTCCCTGGCTCACGGCGCAAGGTGGCTGGCGACTGGCCTGGCTGATCCTGATGATCCCGCAACTCTCTGCCCTGCTGCTTCTGCTCGCCAGTCGCTCGGCAGATGGGCTGCGGGTCGGGGGGCCCCAAAGCGCGGCTAACGCAGGCCGCCCACTGCGCCAACTCACGGTGCTCCGGCAGAAGGCACTCTGGCGCTACGGGTTGGCGTTCACGCTCTACAGCCTGATGCTCTGGGCGCTCTTTGTCTGGCAGCCAACCATGTTGCAAGGCAGCCCCGGGATTGGCCAAAGCCAGATCGCCCTGCTTTCGGCGCTGGCGGTGGTCGCCAATATTCCCGGCAACCTGATGGGGGCATGGCTGCTGCGCCGGGGCGTGGCACGAGATCGGCTCATCAGCTGGGCACTGGGTCTGATGGCGCTGTGCGGCATGCTCGCCTTCTGGCCCGGCCTGTCGCCGTGGTGGGCCTATGGATTGTGCCTCGTCCTCTCCCTTTCGGGTGGCATGGCGCCGCCGGCGATCCTCTCGTCTGCGCAGGGAGTGAGTCAGGGGCCGGTGCAACTGGCCATCGTGCAGGGCTTTTTTGTCCAGCTCGCCAACTTCGGTCAGCTGCTTGGCCCCCTGTTGCTGGCGGCCCTGATGACGGACAGCGGCCATTGGGGAAGCGCTCGCTGGCTCTTTCTGGGCGGCTTGCTGCTGGTCACGCTGCTCTATGCCGCGGGCCACCTGCCAGGCTCAAGCATGGCTGCAAAACAGGCTCGATCGCATTCGCGGCAAGATGGAAGATGACGAATAGAGAGGGAAACATCACAGTTATCGCAGGGAATGCTGGCCGGACAAGAGGCTGTTCAGTATGTTAACTGTTTAATCATGCTTAACGGTAGCCACCATGTCTCAAGTCGATCTCAATCTCTTTCGCGTCCTCGATGCGGTGATCCGCTATGGTGGTGTCACCACGGCCGCCGAGATGATGGAGATGACCCCCTCGGCCATCAGTCAGGCCATCAGCCGCCTGACCACCCTGGTGGGCGAGCCGCTGTTTGTCCGCCAGGGACGCGGCATCACCCCCACGGCGCGAGCGCTCAGTCTGCACCACGAGATCATGGTGCCGCTGCACGACATGGAGCGCAGCCTGCAGCGCACCGATCTCTTTGATCCCCAGACCAGTCGGCGCACCTTTCGCATCGCGGGGGTGCCCGATATCGATATATTCTTCCTGCCGGAGCTCAACAACCTGCTGCAGACCCAAGCCCCCAACTGTCAGCTGGAGTGGAACACCCAGGTGCAGGACGAAGCCCTGCGCCAGAACAGCCTCTATCTACACAGCGTGGATCTGGTGCTGGCCACCAAGCCGATGGCGGAGCAGGGGATCGAAAACGAGCAGATCATGTCCCAGGCCCTGCGCATCGCCTGCCGCAAGGATCACCCCAGGATCCGCCAGGCCCCCGACATGGCCACCTTCTTCAACGAAAAGCACGTGGTATTGCAAACCAGGCGGCTCGACAGCTTGCTGCTCAACACCCTGACCAAGGCGCCGCTGCCGCCGCGTCAGATTGCCTACGAGAGCGACTCTCTGCTCACCGCCCTTCATCTGGTGAGCCGTACCGACTGGCTCTGCGTCGCCAGCCAGTGGCACATGGAGAAGCTGGGGCAGGCGCTGGATCTGGCCAGCTATCCCCTCCCCTGGCTCTCGGAGGATTGCCCCGTCTACATGAGTTGGCACAAGAGCTCCGGTCAGGATACCGGGCTTAATTGGCTCAAAGATCAGGTGCGGGCCGTCAGTTCGTTTTAAGTATGCTTAACAGTCAAGCATACCCATCTCCTCATCCGGGTATCGCTCTTCTCGACAAACCGCCTTATGGATAATCCCCCTTCAGGATAATCGGGGGCCTTTTCTCAACCATTAAGGCGCAGCTTATGACGACATCGTCGTGCCGAAGTAGCTGCGCAGCGCCTCCACCACCCGTCGCACCTTCTCCGGGATCTCCCGCTGCGGCGTGATGGCGTGGATCTCCATCGGTGCCACCCGAAAACCGGGCAACAGTTCGAGCAGACGCCCCTGAGCCAGATCCTCGCCAATCTCCCCCTCCGGTTGCAGCGAGATCCCCTGCCCCGCCAGCGCAAACTGGCGCAAGGGCAACACATTATTGCAGAGCACCTTGGCCTTGAACCTCACCCTGTGCTCGCCCCCCTTTTCATCCTGCAGCAGCAAACCGTTGCCCAGCATGTCGCCGCAAAGCCAGTCGTGGGT
>NZ_JBFODV010000219.1:0-11046 GCF_040908495.1 Aeromonas sp. R1-1
CATTGAAAATCAAAAATTGTTTTTGATGCTCGATGCTGTGAGTGCCCACACAGATTGCTTGATTCAAATTGTTAAAGAGCGTCACGCTTGTCGCGTTGAGGAGGCGCATATTACGCCTCTCACTTCGAAAGTCAAGCGATTGTTTTCGCTTTTCTTTCGGCGCCCACTTCGCTAGGAAGCTGGCTCATCAGTTCGGCGTGTTCCGCCGTGCTGGTAGGGGCGCATTATAGGGAGCCGCACCGGGATGACAAGGGCTTTTTGCAAAAATGCGTTCGTTTGCTGAAAAAGCGAACTGAACGCCCCAAAACAACCCCTTGGCATCTCTTTTACGCCGCTTTTTTGCTCAACTCTTCGCTTTGTGCCCGGATATAGTTGACCCAGGTGGTTGCCTTCTTCTGCCAGTGATCCTGTTGTTGCAGCTCACGGGCCAGTTCCAGCGCCTGGGCATACTGCTCCTTATTAAGGTGTGCCTGCACCAGCAACGCTTTGGCGCGATTGCCTTGCTCGCCCTTCACCGACTTGATGGCAGCGAGCTGGGTCATGGCAGCATCAGTCTTGCCCTGTTGCAGCAGCAGTTCGGCGGCGCGCATGGCGGCTTTGGGCTGACCGTGCTGGTTGGCGAGCAGCTGCCAGCTATCGACCGCTTGTGACCACTCCCGGGCACCTTCCCACAATTGGGCAAGCAGTTGGCGGTTTTCAGCACTTTGCTTCATCTGTCCCTTGGCCATGGCCGCTTCCAGCAGACGGGCACCACGATAAGGCAGCCCTTGCCAGGCATAGAGACGGATCAGCTGATTGCGGGCAGACGCATCATCCATCAGTTTTCTGTCGATAGCTGTTTGCAACAGAGCCAACGCCTGATCGCCACGTTTGGCGGAGAGGTTGAGCGACACCGCCTGCTGCCACCATTTGCTCTCTTTGGGTTCGTGGCTGATCAACTCAGCCGCCTGATCGGCCGCCACGCCATAACGTTGCTGAGCGGTGAGGGCGGAGAGACGAATAATGGCGGCCTGCTTCTGCCAACCCTTCTTCAACAACTGTTCGCTCTGGCTGGCAGCGTCACCGTACTGCTTGTTGTGGTAATAGAGGCCGGCCAGACGCAGGCGCAGTGCATCGTCTTGCTTGATCGCCAGTGCCGCCTTGTAGCTAGCAATGGCACCAGACCAGTTGGATTGCTGGGCCTGAATATCGCCGCGCAGTCGCAGCAGCTGGAGCTGTTGTTGCTCGGGCCACTCTTTATAGGCAAGGGCCTGTTCGACATAACGGCTCGCCTGGGCGGTCTGTTGCAGATTGGCCGCCAGCGAGGCTTGCAGCTGCGCCAGCCAGGCACGCTCGGCATCGCTATTTGGCTTGAGGCCGGACGCCTTGCTCTGGGCTTGTTGCCACTGACCGGACTGATAGAGCTTCATCACGGGTTCAAGCTGACGGGAGAAGTGAGGGCTGACCTCCATCGCCAGACAGGCTTGGCCGACCAGGGCCAGCAGACAGATCCAGATCCGCAACATAGTTATGACTCCAGTTTGAATTTGAGCGTGATGACTTGCACCAGCTTGTCGGTAGCGCCCGGTCTCGGCTGATAGCGCCACTTGTTGATCGCCTGAATGGCCGCCCGCTCGAACTGACGCTTGGGCTTGGCCTCGACCACTTCCACATCCTGCACGCCACCTTCGGCATTCACGCTAAAGCGCAGGGTGACGAATCCTTCGATCCCTGACTGCTGGGCACGATAGGGGTAGACCGGCTCGATCCGTTGCAGCGGCATCAGCATGTCACCTGCGCCGATACCCGCGCCCTGCTGCTGGCCGTGGTAGTTGCCACTCAATACCGGTGCGGTACTGGTCGCCACTCCGGGGGCATAGACCTGCACCGCACTGAGGCTGGAGACCAGATCCAGACTCGGCTCAACGGCCGCCAAGGGGGCTGCAGCGGGCATCGGCAGCGGTGTCGAGGCCAATGCCGCGGGAGGCTCTGGCAGAGGCTCGGGTTCCTGCGGTACCGGACGCTCGCGTACCTGCACCTCGGTCACCTCGTTCTGCATATTGATGACGATGGGCTTCTGTTCGCTCGCCACCTTCTCGCCCCGGGGCGGTTCAACCAGCGTGGCCATGAACAGCAGGATGCCCAGACTGAGGGCGATCCCCAGCCCCAGGCTCATTAGCTTGTATTTCATTTCGGCGCCACCGCCACGGCGATATTGGCGATACCCGCCGCCTTGGCCTCATCCATCACCCGCACCACCTTGCCATGGGGCACTCGCTCGTCGGCCTGGATCACCAGGCTGGCATCGGGCTGCTCCGCCAGCAGACGGGCGATGGTGGCCTGTACCCGCTCCACATCGATCTGCTTGCGGTCGAGGAAGATCTGACCCTGAGCCCCGATCGCCAGCATGATGCTGGAAGATTTCTGCGCCTTGGCCTGACTGGCCTGGGGTCTGTGTACCTCGAGCCCGGCTTCGCGCACGAAGGAGGTGGTGACAATAAAGAAGATCAGCATGATGAACACGATATCCAGCATGGGGGTCATGTCGATCTGCACTTCGTCACGCTGGCGTTTGGATTGCCGTCTCATTGCATTACCTTCTCTTCTCGCAAGCCGTCCCGGGTCTTGGCCAGCGCGCGCTTGGCCTGACTCTCGAGGCGACTGAGTAACAACACGCCGGAGAGCGCCACCACCATGCCTGCCATGGTGGGGATGGTGGCGCGGGAGATCCCGCCCGCCATGCTCTCCGGGTTAAAGCGGTTGGCCGCGGCCAACGCATCGAATACGCCGATCATGCCGGTCACAGTGCCCAGCAACCCCAGCATGGGGCAGAGCACCACCAGGGTGCGGATGAAGATCAGATGACGGTTCAGTTCCAGCTCCGCCTGCGCCAGCCAGCGACTGCGGATCGCCCGGGCGTGCCAGCTGTGGCGCTCGCTGCGGGCCTGCCAACGACCGAGCAGCTGTTGCTGCAACGGGCCGAAACCCAGATTGAGGTAGAGCAGCCGCTCGATCATCAAAATCCACATCAGCACCAGCAGGGCCAGAATGACCCAGAGCACCGGGCCGCCACGGCCCATGAAACTCTGCAGCTGTTGCCAGATGTCGAGCATCATGCTGCTCGCTCCATCCCGCCGTTATTGCTCTCGGCGCGCTCGGCCAGAATGCCGGCCACCTGCTGCTCCAGTACATTGGAAAGCTCGGTGAAGCGCGATTGCAGCAGGCTGTGGGCCAGGATCAGCGGAATGGCCGCCACCAACCCCTGTACCGTGGTGACCAGTGCCATGGAGATGCCGCCCGCCATGATCTTGGGATCGCCGGTACCAAACTGGGTGATGGCCTGGAAGGTGCCGATCATCCCGGTCACGGTACCGAGCAGACCCAGCATGGGGGCGATGGCCGCGATTACCTTGACCATGCCGATGCCGCGCTCCATGCGAGGAGTCTCCTGCAGGATCGCCTCATCAAGACGCAGCTCGAGGGTCTCCATGCTCAGCTCGGGGTGTTTGTCCGCCACCGTCAGCACCCGGCCAAGGGCGTTGTCGGCATGGTACTCACCGCTCTTGAGCTGGCGGCGCACCCGACCCAGTTCGCGGGAGAGGCTCCACAGCCGTACCGCAGCGATACCCAAACCGATGGCGGCCAACAGCACGATAATGGCGCCGACCTGACCACCTTGTTGAACCTGCTGCCAGAAGGTGGGCGCCTGTGCCAGCATCGCCAGCAGAGTGCCATGAGAAGGATCCAGCGGCAGCGCTTCCCCTTCCTGACCCTGATAAGCCGCAACGGCAGAGAGCACGCTACCGGGCAGACCCAGTACCGGGCTCAAGCCTTCGGCGGTCGGTTGCAGGAAGCCTTCGCTCCCCAGCAGGGCAAAACTGCCAACCCGGGTCAGCGACTGCTCGCTGGCAGCACCCTGGGCATCGAGCACCTTGCCGTTGAACTGGGCAATCCGGCCAGATTCACGGATCTCCTGCAGCAGCCTGGCGGGCAGCAGGGCGAGAGCGGCGCGATCCGGCACCTGTTTATCCTGTGCCATGGCTTTCAGCGGGGCGAGACGCTCCGGGTACTGGCCCTCGACGGCGGATTCGCTCAGCAACTTGACCGCATCGCTGGCGCCCTGACGGGTGACCGCGAAGATCTCGTTCATGTCGCCGGAGGCTTGCTCCCACTGGGCGTTAAGCTCGACCAGCTGCTTCTCGTTGCTGGCGAACTTGCCGGCCAGCTCCTTGCTCAGGCGCTGGGCCTCGGCCAGTCTGGCGCGGGCAGTGCCGAGCTCCCTGGCAACGGTCGCCAGATCTTGCTGAGCCTGCTGTTCACGAGCCTGTTCCTGCTGCTGCCACTCATCGGCGACAGCGGCGTTGGTACCGCAGGAGAGGGCAATAAGGAGGGGGAACCACTTCATGGTGACTCTCATGATTGGGCCTCCTGACTGCGGCTGACAGAGAGGGGGACATTGAGCAACTGGGGAACTTTCTTGTCGGCGGCCACATCCATCGCCTCGGCAATGGGGGAGAGCCACTGGCTGTCGAGGGCTTGCCACTGCTTAGCCTCGGCAGACCAGCGCCATGCCTGACTGCGATCGGCCGTCATCGCCAGCAGGGAGACCCGGCCCAGCGCCAGCACATCGACCCGACGCGGAGCACCATCCAGCTCCAGCTCGGCGGAATAGCTGTCCATCCGGCTGCCGTACTCGGCTTCGATCTGATAGGCCTGCAGCAGCTGACGGAATTTCTCTGCCTCGCTAACGTCTGCTCGGGCCAGGGTCGCTTTCAACTGTTCAACCCGCGCCAAACGATCTTCCTTGCGCAGCGGGATGTCGTTTTGCACCAGCTGTTCCAGATCTGCCTGCATCTGCAACATCAGCGGGATCAAGCCCTGACGGGTCTCTTGCACCGCCTCCAGCTGCTGGCTCAATTTACCCAGCTCATTTTGCTGATCGGCCACCAGAGATTGCATGTAGCGGTTGTAGGCTTCGAGGTCGCGCAGTTGCAGCTGGGCATTTTGCAGCTCCAGTCGTGCGGCAACAGCGGCATCGGCGGCTTTTTCCACCCGCTGCTGGGAGGCTTTCCCGGCAGCTATGCTGTTCTTGAGGGCGGGAGCAACCAGCTCATCCCCGATGGCAGCAAAGTGGACTGACAGTGGCAGCAGGGCCACACCCCATAATTTGTTCATTGAAATACATCTTACTAATGATAACTATTATCATTATCTCAAATGCAGGGCGGACTGGCAACGAGAGGATTTTCTTGGCCTTTATGCACAAAAACAGGATAATTTTTAAGCACGCACGGAATAAGTGGCGCCAATAGCCACCGCACAAATATAAATAACGATAAAAAATCTTTTCGATCAGTGTGATAGAGATCGAAAAAGGAGAAAGTAATGCTCAACGATGCGATCTGGGAACATATCGACAAGTTCACCAAGGCAACAAAAACCAGCGATATCCAGCAACTGCTGGAGCGCTTCAGTCATCAAATGGGCTTTGATTACTTTCGGCTGCTGATTATTTTCCCCATCAGCATGCAAAAATCCCACGTGGCACTGTTCAACAACTGTCCGACCACCTGGTTTGACGCCTACAGCGAAAACCAGTATCTGACCCAGGATCCGGTGGTCTATCTGGGGCTGAAACAGACCCAGCCGATCTTCTGGAACAAGCTCGACTGCGACTCGCCCTGGCTGCCCAGCGCCAGCCGCGACGTGATGAACCTGGCGGCTGATTTCGGGGTACGCAATGGCGTCTCCTTTCCGCTGCACACCCCGCAGGGGGAGCACGGCATCCTCTCATTCATCACCAAGGAGAAATCCAACTCCGACCTGATGTTTGAAAATGTCCCGCTGCTGTCGTTCTGCGCCAGCTATATCTTCAACTCCGCGCTGCAACTGATCAAAAGCAGACCGGATATGATGAAATACCTGACCGAACTGTCGGATCGGGAGAAGGAGTGCCTGTTCTGGGCCAGCGAGGGCAAGACCTCCTGGGAGATCGCCACCATCCTCGGCATCAGTGAGCGGACGGTCAACTTCCACCTGACCCAGGTGACCAACAAGACCGACTCGAAGAACCGCAGTCAGGCCATCGCCAAAGGGATCACCAGCGGCATCATAGTGCCCTCCCTTGATGAGGTCACCATCACCAACCTGCGGCTGTCGTAACCCCTCAGCAGCAACAAAAAGAGCCGCAATTGCGGCTCTTTTTCATTTCAGAAAGTGACTTATCAGATAGCGACTTACTCAACGGTCACCGATTTTGCCAGGTTGCGCGGCTGGTCGACGTCGGTGCCCTTGATCAGGGCAACGTGATAGGAGAGCAGCTGCAGCGGCACGGTATAGACAATGGGGGCGATCACCTCTTCCACATGGTTGAGGTTCATGACCCGCATGGTCTCGTCGCTCTTGAAGCCGGTATCGGCATCGGCGAACACGTAGAGGATACCGCCACGGGCGCGCACCTCTTCCACGTTGGACTTGAGCTTCTCCAGCAGATCGTTGTTCGGCGCCACCACAATAATGGGCATTTCGGCATCGATCAGCGCCAGCGGGCCGTGCTTCAGTTCGCCAGCGGCGTAAGCTTCGGCGTGGATGTAGGAGATCTCTTTGAGCTTGAGCGCCCCTTCCATGGCGATGGGGTACTGGCTGCCACGGCCGAGGAACAGGCTGTGCTGCTTGTCGGCAAACTCTTCGGCCAGGGTTTCGATATCCTTGGCCAGCGCCAGGCTCTCTTTAATACGCAGCGGCAGGGCTTGCAGCGCCTTGACCAGTTCGGCTTCGGCGGCGGCACTCAGATGGCCACGGCAGTGACCGACCGAGGCCACCAGCATCAACAGGCCAGCCAGCTGGGTGGTGAACGCCTTGGTGGAGGCTACGCCGATCTCGGCACCGGCACGGGTCATAAAGGCCAGATCCGATTCACGCACCAGCGAGGAGCCCGGCACGTTGCAGATAGCCAGCGAGCTCATGTAGCCGGATTCCTTGGCCAGACGCAGCGCCGCCAGGGTATCGGCAGTCTCGCCACTCTGGGAGAGGGTCACCAGCAGGCTGTTGGGGCGCACTACCGATTTGCGATAGCGGAACTCGGAGGCGATCTCCACATCGCAGGAGACGCCAGCGATCTCTTCGAACCAGTAGCGAGCCACCATGCCGGAGTGATAGGAGGTGCCGCAGGCGACGATCTGCACATGCTCGACCTTGTCAAAGATGGCGCGTGCGCCGTTGCCGAACGATTCGACCACCACGTGATCGCTGCCCAGACGCCCTTCCAGGGTGTTGGTGATCGCTTTGGGCTGCTCGTGGATCTCCTTGAGCATGTAGTGGCGATATTCGCCCTTGTCACCGGCATCGTGGGAGAGTTCGGACTCCTGCTCTTCGCGCACCACGGCGTTGCCGTTGGTATCGAAGATGTGCACGTCACGGCGGGTCACTTCGGCCACATCACCCTCTTCCAGGAAGATGAAACGACGGGTCACCGGCAGCAGCGCCATCTGGTCGGAGGCGATAAAGTTCTCGCCGATGCCACGGCCGATCACCAGCGGTGAACCGGAGCGGGCAACCACCACGCGGCTGTCGTCGCGGCTGTCCATCACCACGGTACCGTAGGCACCGCGCAGCTGCTTCACCGCAGTCTGCATGGCGGCCAGCAGGCTACCGGCGCTCTTCAGCTCGTGATGGACCAAATGGGCAATCACTTCGGTATCGGTGTCGGAGCTGAACACATAGCCCAGCGCCTTCAACTCTTCCCGCAGCTCTTCGTGGTTCTCGATGATGCCGTTGTGCACCACCACGATATGCTCGGAAACGTGGGGGTGGGCGTTGCGCTCGGAAGGCTCGCCGTGAGTGGCCCAGCGGGTATGGGCGATGCCGGTACCACCATGAACGGACTGCTCGTCGAGCGCCTTGGCCAGCTCGGCCACCTTGCCCAGACGGCGAACCCGCTGCAACGGCTGGTTGGGGCTGAACACGGCCACACCGGCTGAGTCATAACCGCGGTACTCCAGACGGCGCAGGCCCTCTACCAGAATTTCAGCCACATCACGTTGGGCAACAGCCCCGACGATGCCACACATACACTTCTCCTTGAGATGCAAATCGTAAAGTCAGTTGGATGGTTCAGAGCTCGATGTCAGCAAGTGACCGGGGCGCAGATAAGCGTCACCCCCTGGGCTTGAATCTGTTCTCTGGCCTCGCTGGCCAGCCCCTCGTCGGTCACCAGGGTATGGATGCTCGACCAGGGAAGTTCGAGATTGGGGATCTTGCGGCCGATCTTTTCGGATTCGACCATCACAATGACCTCCCGCGATACCTCGGCCATGACCCGCGACAGGCCCACCAGCTCGTTGAAGGTGGTGGTGCCCCGCTCCGGGTCGATACCGTCGGCACCGATAAAGAGCTGGTCGAAGTCGTAGGAGCGCAGCACCTGTTCCGCCACCTGCCCCTGGAAGGATTCGGAGTGAGGGTCCCAAGTGCCACCGGTCATTAACAGGGTAGGCTCATTTTCCAGCTCGCGCAGGGCACCGGCCACATTGAGGGAGTTGGTCATCACGATGAGGCCGCGCTTGTTGCCCAGCATGGGGATCATGGCGCTGGTGGTGCTGCCGCTGTCGATGATGACGCGGTTGTGATCACGCAGCCGCTCGGCCGCCGCACGGGCAATAGCTAACTTTCGGTTCGAAACTTGTTCATGGTTGACCTCGACCACCATCTCGTTCGGCAAGGGAACGGCACCACCATAACGGCGCAGCAGCAGACCGCCGGTCTCCAGTACCGCCAGATCTTTACGGATGGTCACTTCGGAGGTAGAAAAGTGTTTGGCGAGGGCGTCGACACTCACTTCACCCTGCTCTTGTACCAGGGTCACTATGGTGTGACGGCGTTGTTGAGTATTACGTTTGGTCATTTTTAAGTTTCGATTCGAAAGAACATCGAAATATTAGCCCCTTTTTCGGAAAAATAAAACAGCAAATAGGATCCGATTTGGTTCGATGCCAGAATGGGGTGCCAATTTGCGACGAGGATGCCATGCAAAAGAGAGTCATCTGGCTGGTGGAGGATGAGGCCAGCATCGCCGACACCCTGATTTATGCCCTGCAGACCGACGGGTTCGAGGTGGAGTGGTTCATGCTGGGCCTGCAGTTGCTGACACGACTGGAACAGACGCGACCCGACTTCCTGATCCTCGATGTGGGGCTGCCCGACATCAGCGGCTTCGAACTCTGCAAGCAGGTGAGGGCGCTGACCGATATCCCCCTGATGTTCCTCACCGCCCGCAGCGAGGAGATAGACCGGCTGATCGGGCTGGAGATCGGTGCCGACGACTATGTGGCCAAACCCTTCTCGCCACGGGAAGTGTGTGCCCGGGTGCGGGTCATCCTGCGCCGCAGTCAGCCCGTCGCCCCCCAGCCCAGCGCCCTGCTGGTACTGGATGAGGAGCGGGCCCGCATCCATTTTCGCGGCCAACCGCTGGCCCTCACCCGCTACGAATATCTGCTGCTCAAGACCCTGATGCTGGCGCCGGGCCGGGTCTACTCCCGCCAACAGCTGATGGATCTGGTGTGGCAGGATGCGGAAGAGAGCCTGGATCGCACCGTCGATACCCATATCAAGACCATCCGCGCCAAGCTGCGCGAGCATGATCCCGAAGCCAACCTGATCCTCACCCATCGCGGGCTGGGCTATAGCCTGGAGCTGGCATGAGACTCGGGTTGCAACTGCTGTGCGGCCTGCTGCTGATCTTCGCGCTGGCCGCCTGGTTCGTGCTGGAGATCTTCGTCGAGGAGATCAAACCCGGAGTGCGCAGCGCCACCGAGGATACTCTGGTCGACATGACCCAGCTGCTGGCGCCGCTCGCCCTCGATGATCTGCAAGAGGGCAATATGATGAACGGGCGGCTGGCCAGCGCCTTCGCCCGTCTCAACCAGAATCCCATCAATGCGATGATCGACGGCCACCTCAAACAGCAGGCGGAGTACCGCATCTATGTGACGGATCGTCAGGGGATGGTGATTTACGACTCCGACGGCACGGATCTGGGCAAGGATTATTCCCGCTGGAACGATGTCTACCGCACCCTGCGCGGTCAGTATGGCGCCCGCAGCACCCGCACCGATCCCGACGATGCCGCCAGCTCGACCATGTATGTGGCGGCACCGCTGCGGGAGGGGACAGAGATCATCGGCTCCCTCACCGTCGCCAAACCCAATCGCACCCTGATGCCCGCTATCGAGCGGGGTGAACGGGAACTGCTGCAGGCCGCCGGCCAGATGCTGTTCATCTCGCTATTGATCGGCAGTCTGCTGGTTTGGTGGCTCAACCGCTCCATCGGTAAACTGGTGCACTACGCCGAATCGGTCAGCAAGGGGGAAGCTGCGCCGCTGCCGCAACTGCACACCGTCGAGCTGGATCGGCTCGGCCACGCCCTTGAAACCATGCGCCACCAGCTCGATGGCAAGAGCTATATCGAGGGCTATGTCCACAGCCTGACCCACGAGCTGAAAAGCCCGCTGGCCGCCATTCGCGGGGCAGGGGAGATCCTGGCCGAAACGCCGCCCCCCGAGGTGGCCAGGCGCTTTATCGGCAACATCAATCAGGAGAGTGCCCGCATGCAGCAGCTGATCGAACGGATGCTGCAACTGGCGCGGCTGGAGTCGGGGCAGGGGCTGGATCGGCAATCGGTAGAACCGGCCGGGCTCGGTAAGCGGGCGCTCGATGCCCGCCAGATTATCACCCAGCGCCGGCAGGTAGCACTGGTCGCCGAGCTGGCCGGTGCCCCCAAGCAGAAGTGGGACCCGCTGCTGGTGGAGCAGGCCATCGGCAACCTGCTGGACAACGCCATCGACTTTTCACCGGCAGGCGCCAGCGTCACTCTCAGCGGCACCCTTCAGGAGGATGGCTACTGTTTTCGGGTCACCGACAGCGGCCCCGGCATTCCCGACTACGCCCTGCCACGGATCTTCGAGCGCTTCTACTCCCTGCCGCGCCCCGACAAGGGCAAGAGCAGTGGTCTCGGGCTCAGTTTCGCCCATGAGGTGGCCCACCAGCATGGCGGGCGTCTGACCCTGAGCAACC
>NZ_JBFODV010000022.1:0-13351 GCF_040908495.1 Aeromonas sp. R1-1
ACTATCAGGGCCAGTGCAACCTGCGTTTCGATGACACCAACCCGGTGAAGGAAGATATCGAGTACGTAGAGTCCATCAAGCAGGACGTACAGTGGCTCGGCTTCCAGTGGAACGGCGAGATCTGCTACTCCTCCGACTATTTCGACAAGCTGCACGGCTACGCCATCGAGCTGATTGAAAAGGGTCTGGCCTATGTGGACGAGCTGACGCCCGAGCAGATGCGTGAGTACCGTGGCACCCTGACCGAGCCGGGCAAGAATAGCCCGTTCCGCGATCGCAGCGTGGAAGAGAACCTGGCGCTGTTTGCCAAGATGAAGAACGGCGAGTTCGCCGAAGGCACCGCCTGCCTGCGCGCCAAGATCGACATGGCATCTCCCTTCATGGTGATGCGTGATCCGGTTATCTACCGCATCAAGTTTGCCCACCACCACCAGACCGGTGACAAGTGGTGCATCTACCCGATGTATGACTTCACCCACTGCATCTCGGACGCGCTGGAAGGGATCACCCACTCCATCTGTACTCTGGAGTTCCAGGACAACCGTCGTCTGTACGACTGGGTGCTGGACAACATCACCATCGACTGCCACCCCCGTCAGTACGAGTTCTCTCGTCTGAACCTCGAATACACCGTCATGTCCAAGCGCAAGCTGAACCTGCTGGTGACCGAGAAGCACGTCGATGGTTGGGATGACCCGCGCATGCTGACCGTCTCCGGTCTGCGTCGTCGTGGTTACACCCCGGCCTCCATCCGCGAGTTCTGCAAGCGCATCGGCGTCACCAAGCAGGACAACATCGTCGAGATGAGCATGCTGGAAGCCTGCATCCGCGAAGACCTCAACGAGCATGCGCCGCGCGCCATGGCCGTGCTGCATCCGGTGAAAGTGGTCATCGAGAACCTGGCTGCCGACGAAGTGCTGACAGCCCCGGCCCACCCGAGCAATGCCGAGATGGGTACCCGCGAGCTGAATTTCACCCGCGAGATCTTCATCGACGAAGCGGACTTCAAAGAAGAGGCGAACAAGCAGTTCAAGCGTCTGGTGCTGGGCAAGGAAGTGCGTCTGCGCAATGCCTATGTGATCAAGGCTGAGCGCATCGAGAAAGATGCCGATGGCAAAGTCACCTGCATCTACTGCTCCTACGATCCCGAGACCCTGGGCAAGGATCCGGCCGATGGCCGCAAGGTGAAAGGGGTGATCCACTGGGTCAGCGCCACTCACTCCCTGCCAGCGGAAGTGCGTCTCTACGACCGTCTGTTCAAGGTGCCGAACCCGGGCGCCGAGGATGACTTTGAAGCTGCGCTGAACCCGGAATCCCTGGTGATCATCGAGGGGGCCCGTGTCGAGGCCTCCCTGAAGAACGCCAAGCCGGAGCAGGCTTACCAGTTCGAGCGTGAAGGTTACTTCTGCGCCGACAACAAGCTCTCCAGCCCGGAGCATCTGGTGTTTAACCGCACCGTTGCCCTGCGCGACTCCTGGGGCAAGGTAGAAGGCTAAGCCGAGGGGGCAGGGGAGACCCTGCCCTGTGCGATGCCAACGGCCTGCGCCGGACAATAAAAAGCCAGCTGATGCTGGCTTTTTATTGTCCGTTATCTGCAAGTCACGGGCGACTTATTCGTCGTGCTTGCACTCACCTGTTGCACAGTGACCGTAGAGGTAGAGGCTGTGGTTGGTGAGACGGATATTGAATTTCTTGGCGATCTCGCGCTGGCGCTGTTCGATCACTTCGTCGGAGAACTCGATCACCTTGCCGCAGTCAAGGCAAACCAGGTGGTCGTGGTGCTCCTGAGTGGCCAGCTCGAATACCGACTTGCCACCTTCGAAGTGGTGACGGGTAACGATACCGGCATCATCAAACTGGTTGAGAACGCGATAGACGGTAGCGAGACCAATCTCTTCACCCAGGTCGATCAGTCGTTTATAGAGATCTTCGGCGCTGGTGTGCTGGCAGTCCGGCTGTTGCAGGATTTCCAGGATTTTGACCCGGGGCAAGGTGATCTTGAGCCCGGCCTTTTTTAACGCTTGGTTGTTGTCTGCCATATTCTACTTATTCGCATTCTCGAAGGTGGGGTTATTCTGATGGACTGCCGCAGGAATGGCAACCTTGAACTCGCTTGGCCTGCCATTATAGGTCGTAGCCTCCCTAAAAATAAACCCAGCAATTCAAGGGGTTTAGCCATAAATGGCCGGTTGGATTGAAATAATCAATCGTGTCGTCCGACTTGCTGGCATGGCAGATGTTGATAAGATGTAACTTTCATATTCTGGTCGGATGAGATCCATGGATTGGCTTTTTGACAATGCGGCCTGGGTGCGCCGCGCACTCAACGCCTGGCCCCCTTTCTGGGGGGCCGGTATCAAGATAGAGACCCTGAGCGATGACTTTCGCTACTGCCGGGTGACCCTCAAATCCTGCTGGTGGAACAAGAACGCCAACCGCACCCAGTTTGGCGGCAGCATGTTTGCCATGACGGACCCCATCTATCCGCTGATGCTGATGGGCTACTTCAAGAATCGCTACTACGTCTGGGACAAGGCGGGCAGCATCAACTACATCAAGCCGGGCAAGGGCAAGCTGGTGGCCGAGTTCAACCTGACCGAGGGCAAGCTGGCCGAAATCGTGGCGGCGACTGAAGGTGGCAACAAGCATTTCCCCGAATTCGAGGTGACGGTACAAGACAAGAGCGGCGAGCTGGTGGCGCAGGTCAAGCGCACCCTCTATGTGCGGGCCAAACCGGAGCACAGAGGTGAATAACAGGGAAGAATAAAGGCAGGCATCGCAACAAGCAGATACAACAAGGGCCCCGTCGGGGCCCTTGTTGTCAGAGGTATGAGGGGAGGCGGATTACTCCAGCTCGCCCAGGCACATCTCTTCGTGCAGCTGCTTGCACCAGCCCTTGACGCGCTCGGCGGTCAGCTCCGGCTGGCGATCTTCATCGATACCCAGACCGACAAAGTGCTTGTCATCGACCAGTGCCTTGGAGGCTTCGAACTCGTAGCCGGCAGTCGGCCAGTGACCGATGATGATGGCGCCTTTGGCTTCGACGATGTCGCGCAGGGTGCCCATGGCGTCGAGGAAGTACTCGGAATAGTCTTCCTGATCACCGCAACCGAAGATGGCGACCAGCTTGTTGGTGAAGTCGATTTCGCCCAGATCGGGGAAGAAGTCGTCCCAGTCGGCCTGGGCTTCGCCGTAGTACCAAGTCGGGATGCCGAACATCAGCAGATCAAAGCTCTCGATGTCGGCCTTGCTGCTCTTGGCGATGTCACGGACTTCAATCAGGTTTTTGCCCAGCTCTTTCTGGATCATCTTGGCGACAGCTTCGGTGTTACCGGTATCGCTGCCAAAAAACAGACCTACACTTGCCATAGTGTTTAGTTACCCGTATTTGGTGTTAATGCTCAACGCTCAGACTGCAATGTCCACCGCAAAGGCGGACTCAATCTGTTGTTTCAGGATAGATTGGATCAGCTCGGCTCGGCTGATGTTCTGTTGTAACGCAAGTTGGTTCAGGCGCTCCAGCAACTCGGCCTCCACCTTTAACTCTACCCGCTTCAGCCCATTTTCCCGATCGCGCTTAAGCTGGTTACGCTTGTTGATCTTGAGCTGGGTCTCGCGGGGGAGTGGATTGGTCTTTGGCCTGCCGGGGCGCTTCTCATTTGCGAACAGATCCAGTGTTGTTCGATCAGTTTGCTGTTTGGCCATACATCACAGATGAAAATAAGTTAGCCGAGTCCTGAGCCTTCCCAGCCCAGTTCGATCAGCCCCTTGGCGACAAAACCCGCACAACCCAGAAACAGTACCAACCAGACGATAAAACGACCGAAACGGGGCACGTTGCCACGCTTGAGCACGTCCTGAATGGCCAGGCCAATCAATATGAAAATGGCCACAAAGAATAACTTGAGGCCCAAACTTTCGATCAGGTCGATATGTTCACTTAGCATGGATTGCGCACACTCCTTATGACCGGCGCACTATATCACAAAGGATTTGAAACTGTTAACCGCCTGTCGACAGGAAATCCACAACCAATTTGTTGAACAGAGCCGGTTTTTCCGCATGCAACCAGTGGCCGGTACCCGCGATGACACGCACCTTTGCCGCCGGGAATTGGGCCAGGGCTGTCTCGCTGTATTGGGGCTGCATATAGTCAGAATCCCCCCCTTTGATAAAGAGCACCGGCCCCTCGAAGCGGCGTTCATCCTCTGGCCAGCCCATGATGTTGGCGTAGTTTTGCTCAAGGGCGGGCACATTGAAGCGCCAACCCCAGCCATGCTCGCCTCTGGCGAAGGATTTGAGCAGGAACTGGCGTACCCCGGCGATCTCGATGTGCTGCGCCAGCATGGCTTCCGCTTCACTGCGGCTTTGCGGCGGCGTATGCAGGGTGGCGTTGAGTCCGGCGAACACATTCTGGTGGCGGGAGTGGGGATAGGCGACCGGCGCCATGTCAGCTACCACCAGTTTGCTCACCCGCGTGGGCGCCAGTTTGGCGACCTGCATCCCGACCTTGCCACCCATCGAGTGGCCAATCAGGGTCGCTTCGGCAATATTCAGCCGATCCATCAGGGTGAGGATATCGGCCGCTTGTGCCGGATAGCTCATCTCGCTGCTATGAAAGGAGGCTCCGTGGTTGCGCAGATCGACGCTGATGACCCGATAGTGCTCGCAGAGGGCACGGGCCAGCAGGCCGAGGTTGTCTAGGCTGCCAAACAGGCCGTGGATCAGAATGACTGCCGGGCCCTGACCCTGCTCCTTGAAGTTCAATATGCTGTTTTGTTGCAAAATGACACCTTGTCGGTCGTGGGTGCGTATCGCTGTTTTATTTAACGCACTGGAAAGAAAAGGATTTCGTCCAACGGATGGGGAATAAATGTGGTTTTTTTTCTAAAAAATCCCGTCCGGATCGGCTATCAGTGCGGCTGATCACACACTTGGCCCGCTATTATGCCGTATTCTCGATGAGATTCATGTACATCTGCCAGCCCCTTGCTTGGGCTGTCGGGTTTGCCTATGTATAATCGCCGCATCCGAATTTCGACGAGTCCAGCGCATCCCTATGAAAACCATCGAGCTTGATGACGATCTCTACTTCTATATCGCCAGCCAGACCCGGCACATTGGTGAGAGTGCCTCCGATATCCTGCGCCGTCTGCTGGAACAGCCTGCTCACCAACGTGTGCCGGTTGCCGAGCCCGTTGCCGTCGCGCAGCCCAGTACGGTAGCCACCCGGCAAGGGCTGCAAGCCCTGCTCGATTCAGGTGAGCTGCAAAAGGAAGAGAAGTCCATCAACCGCTTTATGCTGGTGCTGAGTACCCTCTACCGGGATAACCCGGAAGGCTTTACCCAGGCCACCGAAATCAAGGGGCGCAAGCGCGTCTATTTCTCGCAGGATCCCGAGGCTCTGCGTGCCAGCGGTAGCACCACCAAGCCCAAGCCGGTACCGGAGACCCCGTTCTGGGTGATCACCAACACCAACACCAGCCGCAAGCAGAATATGGTGGCCCAGTTGATGGCCAGCATGGGCTATGGCGAAGAGGTGATCGCGCAAGTGTGTGGCGCCATTTAACGATTCTTCAAGACTCAGGCCTTGCCCGGCAAGGCCGCCATTACGCAAGGAAAACGCCATGGCTCAGCATTCCCACGCCGGTCAGCCGGCCCGTTTAAGCGATCTGACCAACATCCCCCGTCTGGTCAGCGCCTACTACCTCAACAAGCCGGACATGAGCCGCCCCGAGCAGCGGGTGGCCTTCGGTACCTCCGGCCACCGTGGCAGCGCCCTGCACAATGCCTTTACCGAATCCCATATTCTGGCGGTGACCCAGGCGCTGGTGGAGTATCGCCAGCAGGCCGGCATCACGGGCCCGCTGTTTGTCGGCATGGATACCCACGCCCTGTCCGAATCCGCCTTTGCCAGCGCCGTCGAAGTGCTGGCGGCCAACGGCGTTGAAACCCGCATTCAGGCTGGCCTCGGCTTCACCCCGACCCCGGTCATCTCTCATGCCATCCTGCGCTACAACTCTGGCAAAGAAGGGGCCAGCAAGCCTGCAGCGCGCGCCGACGGCGTGGTGATCACTCCGTCCCACAACCCGCCGGAAGACGGTGGCTTCAAGTACAACCCGCCCCACGGTGGTCCCGCCGAAGGGGAGATCACCAAGTGGGTGGAGGATCGCGCCAACGCCATTCTGGAAGCGGGTCTGGCCGGTGTGAAGCGGATGCCGTTCGCCGAGGCGCTCAAGAGCCCGTTCGTGGTCGAGCACGACTATGTCACCCCCTATGTGGATGATCTGAAGAACGTGCTGGATATGGATGCCATCAAGAACGCGGGCATCAAGATCGGTGTCGATCCGCTGGGGGGATCCGGCGTCGCCTACTGGGACGTCATCGCCAAGACCTATGGTCTGAACATCGAGGTGGTGAACTACAAGGTCGACCCGACCTTCTCCTTCATGACCCTGGATAAAGACGGCAAGATCCGGATGGACTGCTCCAGCCCGTTCGCCATGGCGAGCCTGATTGCCCTCAAGGACAAGTTCGACATCGCCCTTGGCAATGACCCTGACTACGACCGTCACGGTATCGTTACTAAGTCTGGCCTGATGAACCCGAACCACTATCTGGCGGTGGCGATCCAGTACCTCTTTACCCATCGCACCGGCTGGTCTGCCGATGCGGCCGTCGGCAAGACGCTGGTCTCCTCTTCCATGATCGACCGGGTTGCCGGCGAGATTGGCCGTACCCTGAAAGAGGTGCCGGTCGGCTTCAAGTGGTTCGTGGATGGCCTCTACAGCGGCGAGTTCGGCTTTGGCGGCGAGGAGAGCGCGGGCGCCTCCTTCCTGCGCAAAGATGGCACCGTTTGGACCACCGACAAGGATGGTTTCATTCTGGCGCTGCTGGCGGCGGAAATTCTGGCGGTGACCGGCAAGGATCCGCAAGCCCACTACGACGCACTGGAAGCCAAGTTCGGCCGCTCCAGCTATCGCCGTATCGACGCACCGGCCAACAGTGCCCAGAAAGCGGTGCTCTCCAAGCTGGATCCGGCACTGGTGGAAGCCTCAACGCTTGCTGGTGAGCCCATCATCGCCAAGCTGACCAAGGCGCCGGGCAACGATGCAGCCATCGGCGGCCTCAAGGTGGTGACCGAGAACGGCTGGTTCGCGGCGCGCCCCTCCGGCACCGAGTCCATCTACAAGATCTACATGGAGAGCTTCAAGGGCGACGCGCACCTCGACCTCATCCAGCAAGAGGCCCAGCAGATCGTCTCCGCGGCACTGGCCAAGGCCGGGGTCTGATTTCGGGTCAATCTGCCGTGAATAAATAAAGTAATTGGTATAAAAAGGAGCCGTTAAGGCTCCTTTTTTTATCTGCTGCTCGCGGTCTGTCAGCGCGCTGCCTTCACCGCCAGCCCCAGCTGCCACACCGCCATGGCGTAGTGAGTGCTGTGGTTGTAGCGGGTGATGGTGTAGAAGTTGGGCAGACCGTACCAGTATTGGTAGCCGGTGCCGACATCGAGGCGCAGCAGGCTCGCTTCGTTGTGGTTGCCCAGGCTACTGGTGGGGGTGAGCCCTGCGCGGCGCAGGGTGGCGACCGGGTAGCGGGTCTGGAAGCCATGCTCATAGCCGGGCAGTTGGCCCTGACCGCGCACCGCAACCGGTTGGCCTTTCTCCCAGCCGTGGGCCTTGAAGTAGTTGGCGACGCTGCCGATGGCATCTACCGGATCCCACAGGTTGGTGTGGCCGTTGCCATCAAAGTCCACCGCATAGCGCTGGAAGCTGGAGGGCATAAACTGGCCGTAGCCCATGGCGCCCGCATAGGAGCCCTTGGGTTCGGTGGGATCCATCCCCTCGTCGCGGGTCATCACCAGGAAGGCTTCCAGCTCGCTCGTGAAGAACTCGGCGCGGCGCGGATAGTCAAATGCCAGAGTGGCCAGCGCATCCAGAATGCGGGTCTTGCCCATCACCCGGCCCCAGCGGGTTTCCACCCCGATAATGCCGACGATGATCTCCGGCGGCACCCCGTAGATCTGCTCCGCCCGGTTCAGCTCGCTTGCGTATTCACGCCAGAAGTTGACGCCGTTCTGTACGTTGTCTGGGGTGATGAACTTGGCGCGATAGCGGTTCCAGGCGCCGGTCGGGCCGGTGGGCTTGGCGGTAGTCGGCGCCTGGGCATCCATCAGGCGGATGATCCAGTCGTAACGCTCTGCCTGTGCCAGCACCTGATGCAGCTGGGCGTTGTCAAAACCGTGCTTCTCGACCATTTTCTGGACGAACCGATCCACGTTGGGGCGATTGGCGAAGTCCCCCTTGCTAACCCCTTGTGTATAAACGGGTTTGCTCGATGGCGCCTGATTGATAAAGGCGCTCTTGGGCTGGGGGACGACCACGGGCTTTGGCGCAGGGGCGCTGCTGCAGCCACCGAGCAGGGGGAATAACGACAGAGTGAGAAGAGAGGCAAGGCGACGCATAGGGTTCTCAAAGAGACTGATAAAAGTGCCGTCATGGTAAAACATTGTCATCCCCGTGCAAGTGTTCCGTGTGCCTTGTTTGCCGCCAATTCATCGTGCGATGGATTAGCCCTTCTGTGAGGGCTGTGCTGTTTATGGCTGGGGGGTACGCAGGGTGTGGTAGCCGCTCCAGAGTCGGGTCAGGGTGGTGATGGCGCAGAGCAGGGCAAAGCCGTAGGCGAGCGGGGCGAAGGCGGCGGGCCACAGGCACATCAGCACAAAGAGGGCGATGGTCTCGCTCCCCTCGGTGAGGCCACCCAGATAGTAGAGGGATTTGTGGTGGTAGACCGGATTGTCGATGCCCCGCTTGCCCGCCATGATGGCAAATGCCAGAAAGCTCGACCCTGTGCCCATAAAGGCAAACAGCAGGGTGGCGGCGGGTAGCGCATTGGCGGGGGCGGCTAGGGCAAAGCCCAGCACCACGGCGGCGTAGAAAATAAAGTCGAGGGTGATGTCGAGAAAGCCGCCGCAGTCGGTGATGCCGGTTTCCCGCGCCACGGCGCCATCGAGCCCGTCCAGCAGTCGGTTGAGCAGGATGGCCGCGAGTGCCCACTGATAGCAGCCAAAGGCCAGCAGCGGCAGCGCCAGCATGCCGATGGCAAAGCCGGTGAGGCTCACCTGATTGGCACTGACCCCGGCGCGGCAGAGCGGTTTGGCGAGCCGGGTGAGGGGGCTGCGGATAACGGGGATCAGGTGGCGGTCAAACAAGGTGAACTCCTCGGTCAAAAACGGGATTCGGTGAGCTGAAGTATGGTGCCCGGCGCGTCCTCTTCGTCGTGGGTCACCAGAATGGCGGGGATGGCCAGCGCCTTGATCTGCGCGAACACCAGTTCGCGAAAGGCGGCCCGCAGCGGCTTGTCGAGACGGGAGAAGGGTTCGTCCAACAACAATGCCTCGGGTTCGGCTAACAGCGCCCGCAACAGGCTGACGCGAGCCTTCTGGCCGCCGGAGAGCGCTCCCGGCAGCTTGTCTGCCTGACTGGTCAGATCCACCTGCGCCAGCGTAGCCACCGCCTTTTCTCGCCTCGCCCTGTGCCCCTTCACGCTGGCCTGCATGCCGAACATCAGGTTCTCCGCCACCGTCAGATGGTCGAACAGCAGATCATCCTGAAACAGCATGCCGATGCGCCGCGCCTGGGGCGGCAGCTGGGTGAGCCGGCGTTCGCCAAGGGTCACGTCCCCCTCCAGCCGGAGCGGGCCGCTTGCGGGCAGTACCCCCACCAGCGCCGCCAACAGTGAGCTCTTGCCACAGCCGCTGGGGCCCATCAGGGTCAACACCTCGCCGGGGGCCACCTGCAGGGCGGGCAGCGAGAGCAGCAGATTTTCATCAAGGTAAAGCCGAAGAGGCGTGGTGCTCAGCATATGGCTGTTTCCATCATCAGAGTTCATCGTGAGCCGCCCCCCTTGAGCGCCGGATTGATCCGCGCCGGCAGCCAGAGCGCCAGCAGATAGATAACGAGCGGCAGCAGCAGTTGCAGCAGACCGTATAGCCCCGCCAGTCGCCGGTTGAGGCCGCTGCCGATGGCCACCGCTTCCGTGGTGATGGTGACCACTCTGCCAGCCCCAAACAGCAGGGTCGGCAGGTATTGGGCCAAACTCACCGCCGCCCCGACGCCGAAGGCAAACAGCAGCGGGCGCGCCAGCAGCGGCGCTTTCACTTGCCACCAGGCTCGCCAAGGCGTAGCCCCCAGCAGCAGGGCGTTCTGAGTGATCCGCGGATCGAACTGGCGATAGGGGCCGTGCAGACACAAATATACATAAGGAAAGACAAACAGCAGCTGGCTCCAGAGCACCCAGCCCCAGCCAATGCCGCTGCTTATCGAGTCATGTGCAAGCCAGTCCAGCCCGAGCCGGATACCAAACAGCAGGCTCGCTTGCGGCAGCAACAGCGGCAGGCAGATAAGCCAGAGCGGCCAGGGGCGGCGGCCGGCTTGTGCCTCCAGACTGCACACCGCCATCATCAGTGCCAACAAGCCGCTCACCAGCGCCAGCAGTGCGCTGGTTACCAGCAGTGGCAGCAGGGTTGGCAGCAGATCCAGCCAGTAGTGACTGCTCCACTGGCTGGGCCAGAGGGCGGGAAAGGGCCAACGGCGCGCCAGTGACCAGAGCAGCAGGGCCGCCAGCACCGCCAGATTAAGGGTGATCAGAGTGAGTGCAGAGCCTGCTGCGAGCCGGTTGGCAAAGGAGTGGGGCGCCGCCCGTTTGCCATCGAGCCAGCAGCCTTTGCCCACCTTTTGATGAAGCCACTCCAGTAATCTGAGCATGGCGATCAGCAGCGCCGTGATGGCGAGCAGCAGCAGGGCGCCGCTGGCGGTGGCGCCGCGCCAGAGCAGATCCGGATCCTGATACCAGAGCCACAACCGCACCGCCAGCGGAGCGGGGGCATCGGGCCCGAGCAGCTGGGCGAGATCCACCACCGCCACCCCATAGGCCGCCACCGCATAGATGGGCAGGCGCAGGGCAGGCCAGAGCGCTGGCAGCAGCAGGCGCCACCAGATCTGGGGAGCGCTGAAACCGAGGCTCGCCCCCAGCCACTGCTGGCGTGCCAGCAGGATGGGTTGCTGCGCGGCCATCGCCATCAGCAGCAAAAAGGGGGTCTCCTTGAAAACGAGCAGTGCAATCAGCCCGAGTCCCCAAGGATCCCGAATGGTTTGCCAGTCGGGAGGCAGTTCAAACCCGGTCAGAGCTGGCGAGACGAGCCGTAGCAGCCAGCCGGAGGGGGCGAGCAAAAAAGCAAAACCGATGGCAAAGGCGACGTGGGGCATGGCCAGCATGGGCGAGAGCAGGCGGCGGAGCAGACCGAAAGCCCGGCTGTCGCTGTGGGCCAGCAGCAGGGCGGTCATCAGCAGGCTGCCAAGGGTCGAGGCGGCGCCAATCCACAGGCTCAGCGCTGCTGAGTGCCAGAGGCCTGGCTGGGTCAGCAGCAAGGCGAGATGAGAGGCGGTCATCCCCTCTGCCAGCAGTTGCCACAGCCCCGCCAGCAATGGGATGACGAAGAGTGCCAGATAAATAACCGCCATCCCCGTACTCATAGTGGGGTGGCGTGTCAACCAGCGCCACGGTCGGGAGCAGGAATGCGGGTGACCAGCGGCACTCATCAGTGACCGTAACGCTCGGCCCAGGCCGCTTCCAGTTTGAGCTGCCAGCTGGGGTGAGGTTCGGCCACCGCGTTGAAGCGCAGCGCCGGTTGCCCTTTGGCGGAGTCAGGCAGCACATCGGCCCGCAGCACGCTGGGATCACCCCAGAAGGCCGGATTGGCCTTGCGCGCCTGCGCCGCCGGGCTCAGCAGGAAGTTTGCCACCACCTTGGCACCCGCACGGGCACTGGCGTTGAAGGGGATGGCGAGAAAATGGCTGTTGGTGAGCGCCCCTTTCTCCATGGCTACCGCTTCCACGCTGGGGGGCAGGGCGCCAATCTGGGCGGCGCTTTGCGCCTCCTGCGGGTTGAAGCTGATGGCCATGGCCAGTTCGCCATCATCGAGCAGTTGGCGGGTCTCGGCGGCGCTGGTGGGGAACAGTTTTCCCTTGCGCCAGAGTGCCGGATGCAGCTCATCGAGCCAGGCCCAGAGCGGGGCGGTGAGTTGGGTAAACTCGCTCTCGGTCGCTTCCCGATAGAGGGGGGCCGGGTCTGGCGTCAATTCCAGCAGGATCTGCTTGAGAAAACTGGAGCCATGGAACTGGGGCGGCTTGGGATAGGTGAAGCGACCGGGATGGGCCTTGGCCCACGCCAGCAGGGCTGCTGCCGAGGTGGGCGCTCTGGCGACCTCTTCGGTGTCGACCATCAGATTGAGCTGGCCGATGCCCCAGGGGGCTTCCAGCCCTTCAACCGGCAGGGTGAAGTCCTCACTCACCGGCAGGGTGCTGTCGACCAGTGCCATGTTGGGCAGCTCGGTGGTAAAGGGAGCGCCGAGCAGCCCCTGCTCCTTGAGCGCCTTGAAGTTCTCGCCGTTGACCCAGAGCAGATCGATGGGGCCGCCAGCCTGCTTGCCCGCCTGCTTGTTGGCCAGCAGCTGGCTGACGCTCTGGGCAATGTCATCCACCTTCACCTGCACCAGCTTGACCTGATAGTCGCGCGCCAGCTCCTGCCCGGCCCACACCAGATAGGCGTTGATCTCCGGGCTGCCGCCCCAGGCGTTGAAGTAGACGGTCTGCCCCTTCGCCTCCTCAAGGGTCCATTGCCAGTTGTCAGCTGGAGTGGCTAACAGCGGGCCGCTGGCCAGCAGTGGCAGGGCGCACAGCAGGGCGTTTAGCCGCTGTTTGAGCCAAGAGTTGCGGTGCGAGTTGAGGTGTGAGCCGAGCAGTGAGAATGGCTTGAGCATAAACGTTTCCCTGATTGTCAGGCGCCACGGCGCCAGCGGTGATAACGGGCCAGCAACGCCAGCACCCGGGTGGGCTGGTGGGCCCGTTTCCATTCACCCGCCACATATTTGTTCCCCTCCATCAGGGTGGGGTAGGCGTGAATGGTGCCGAGGATCTTGCCAAGACCGAGGCGGTGACGCATGGCGAGCACAAATTCGGCGATCCGTTCACCGGCGTGAGTGCCCACTATGGTGGCGCCAAGGATAGTATCCTTGCCCGGCACGGTCAGCACCTCGACAAAACCGTGGCGCTCCCCATCGGCAATGGCGCGATCCAGCTCGGCCAGCTCGAAGCGGGTCGCCTCGAAGGGAATCCCCTGCGCCTCGGCCTCCTTGCGATTGAGGCCGACCCGGGCAATCTCCGGCATGGTGTAGGTGGCCGCCGGAATGACCCGATAGTCGGCCCGAAAGCGTTTGAACTGGCCAAACAGGGCATTGACCGCCGCATACCAGGCCTGATGGGCGGCGAAGTGGGTGAACTGGTAAGGGCCC
>NZ_JBFODV010000220.1:0-5927 GCF_040908495.1 Aeromonas sp. R1-1
GCGACTCTGGGGGGGCCTCGTATTTTGTGGGCGGCCTCGTTGCTGCGCTGGAAGGGGCTGGAGACCATGCTGGCCGCCCATCAACTGATCCCTGACGCTCGCCCCGAGCTGATGGTGTGCTATCTGCAGCCCAAGGGCACGCTGCAACCCTGCAGCCAGCCTCAGCCACAGCTGCCAGATACACACTGGTATGCCAACCCCGCCAATCTTGACGAGATCCGAGCTCAATGCGGTATTTTTGTCTCCACCAGTCATCAGGAACCGTTTGGCCTCTCCATTCTGGAGGCTATGGCGGCGGGATTATGCGTAGTGATCCCGGCCGATGGCGCCTGGTGGGACCGACACCTCACCGATGACGTGAATTGCCGCAAATATCAGCCAAACGATCCCGGCGATCTGGCGCGGGTGCTGGCCAGCCTCAATGCGATGCCCGACGTGGTCAAGCGACTTGGCCATCATGCCCGTCTGCATGCCATGGTCCATTACAACGCGGCAGATACCTATCAAAGCACACTGGATCAGTGGGAAAGTATGTTGCGATGGGATGCGTTGAGCCTTGCCGTGCATGGTTAGCGCGCAGTGGTTCCCCGTGGGGAGGATGGTCACGCATGAGGGACTTATGGGCAGACTGGTTGCGGGAGGCAGGGTGACTCCGCCACTCTGATGCAGTTACGGCCGGATGATTTGGCGGTATAGAGCGCAGCATCAGCCAGTTTTACCAGTTCAGATGGCTGCCAGTGACTCGATGGTCTGAGGCAGGCAACACCCATGCTAACGGTCACCAGACCGGTGGCATTTTGTGCGTGTGGCTGCGCGAGTGCAAAAATCAGCCGCTGGATATGTTGGGCAATTTCATAGGCGGATTGACGCTCGACATGTGGCAACAGGATGACAAATTCCTCTCCGCCGTAGCGGGCCACCAACTCCCCCGAGCGGCGCCCGGATTGCGCCAGGGTATGGGCCAGCAATCGGAGGCACTCGTCACCGGCAACGTGGCCATAGAGGTCGTTGAACTGCTTGAAATGATCGATGTCGAGCATGATGAGCGCAATCGGCATCTCTGTCTGAATACAGTGCTCCCAGGCCTGGTTCAATGAGTTGTCGAACAGACGACGGTTGCCGATATTGGTTAGCCCGTCGGTATTGCTGAGCGCTTCCAGTTTCCGGTTCGCTTCCGCCAGCTCCTTGGTTCTGAGCTCGATAATGAACTCCAGCTCATGTTGGCGCTCCTCCAGACTGGTCATCGGGTAAATTTCGCTTTCCCGAGCCGCACTGTAAGGGATGGAGATACTGCTGTGAGCAATTTTCCACGCCATGGCTTCGTGTCGAAAAATCAGCACCAGTCTGGCGGTTCTGCGGGAGAGGATAGGTTCTGATTTCGGTAGATGGATATGGAAGAAGGCGGTGACAGCCACCACATCGGCGGCCAGATCTTGCAGGGTTACATCGAGTATTTCCAGGCGGATCCTGCCCGGGATCTGGGCAAAATCGCGGCGGGTTATCCGGATCCACTCATCCCTATCGGTAACCAGAACATCACTGCTGCCGGCAAAACCGCTGAAATTGTCGCTAAACCGCGTGGTGAGCCGATCATCCCGTGATGAATACAGCTCGATGTACTCATCAAACAGTGAGCGGATCAACTGTTCCCGTTCAGTGGTCATTGCGCTGGGCCCATGTGAAGTGGTCACGTTTTTCAAACGTTCGATTGAACTATAGTCAATTATGTCATTTTAATTGGCTATCTATCTTGATTTTTCTCGTTTTTTTGTTCAATTCCCGCTCTTGGCAAGTGTCCGTAGGGTCAGTCAGAACAAGGTGCCATGGAGAGGATTAGCATGGCTGTCCGGTGCATATCCTCCCCATCTCTATTACGCATCGGGGTGACCACCGGTGACAAGACGGCGGGTCTGCATGCAGATCCCCAGATTGCAGGCATCAGGTAACCCAGAGTGCCTCGCGGCGATCAATGGCTGGCGAGATAGGGGCTGATATCCACCTCGTCAATGAGCTCCGGGCTCATGTAACGCTTGGCATAGCGCAGGTAGACGCCAGAGCGGAGAAAGAGCGCAAACAGCTCGGGGTCGATATGGTGATCCTGTTGCATGAATCCCATGATGCGGATGGCCTCCGAAAGAGATTTGGCTTTCTTGTAGGGGCGATCGCCGGCGGTCAGCGCCTCGAAGATATCGGCGATGGCCATCATCCGGGCAGGGATGCTCATCTCGTCCCGTTTCAGCCGCTTGGGATAACCAGTGCCATCCATCTTCTCATGGTGTCCCCCTGCGATTTCCGGCACCTGTTTCAGGTTGGCGGGGAAGGGGAGTTTTTCGAGCATGATGATGGTCTGGATCATGTGCTCGTTGATCTTGTAGCGCTCCTCATCTGTGAGGGTGCCCCGGCGGATGGCGAGGTTGTAGAGCTCGCCGCGGTTATAGAGGTATTCAGGGGTGTTGACCTGAAATCCCCAAGGGTTGTCAGGGGCAAGGCGGTCGCGGTTGCTGCGGGTGAAGAGGTGATCCGGGCGATCGGCCAACAAGGGTTCGGTGACCGGCAGCGGTGACTCCGCGGCCCGCTGTTTGCGCGCCAGTTCATCCTGAGAGATCCCAATCCGATCGGAGAGCGTGCGTTGCCAGGTGCGGCCCGTGATCTGCTGCAGTCTTGCAATATCCTCTGTGGCCATAAATTCGCCCCCTTCGTTGCAACGGGCGATAAAGGCAAACTCCTCATCCAGCTGTTGCCACTGCTGTTGCAGCGTGGCCTGTAACGTGGCCTCATCACCCCCATGGAGACGTGCCTGCCAGTAGGCAATCTCGGCATCCCGTTTCAGCACTTCAAAGCGCATCCTGACCTCGTGAATGCGATCGCACAGGGTTTCCAGCTTGGTGGCCTTGTCGACCACAAACTCCGGAGTGGTGACTTTGCCGCAATCGTGCAGCCAAGCCGCGATATGTATTGCTTCCCACTGTTTTTCATCGAGCGAAAAGTGTTGGAAGGGGCCCTCCTTGGCCTCACATGCCGCTTCTGCCAGCATCTTGGTCAGTTCGGGGACTCGCTGACAGTGGCCACCGGTATAGGGGCTCTTGGCATCGATGGCCCCTGCGATGAGCTGGATAAAGGCCTCCAGCAGATTGCGCTGCTCCTCCAGCAGCCGCTGGGTGGTGAGTGCCACGGCGGCGGTGGAAGAGAGCGCGTTGACAAATGCCATCCGCTGCGGGGTCAGTGACTTCTTCCGTTCATCGATCAGAAACACCAGGGTGCCGAGCAGTTGGCCATCACGGTTTTTCAGGGCAATCGGCCAGAAGGTCAGCGGCGTGTCGCTCTCCTCAATGTAGGGAAACAGGATCTGCAATTCGCTGGTGACCAACGCAATGGGTTCCAGTTCTACTCCTTGCAAGCTCTGGAACAGTGGATGTTTTGGCTGATTGAGCGTTCCGATACTGTGGATCGGCGTTTGCTCCTGCACCTCGCCATTCCAGCATAACCCTGCCAGATCCAGCGTCTTGTTGCCGCTATCGGAGAGGTAGAGCATGCAGCCTGTTGCACCGGTCAGTTGCTGCATTTCGGTGAGCAGCCGCACCAGCAAGCGGGGGAAACTGGTCTCGCTGGAGAGGGAGGTGGAAAGCTGCAAAAAGCGCTGGATGGTCGATTTCATGTCGCCCATGGCCTGGGAGAGATCGATGATTTCAGCAATATAGGAGTTGACCCTGACCGGGTCGTTGAAGTCGAAGTGGGCGATTTTTCCTGCTTCTTGAGTCAGGTCATCAAGGGGCCTGGCGGCGGTTCTGGCCAGCTTGATGGCCGCGAACAGGGCAAAGATCAGGAATATGCCCGACAGAAGGAAGGTCTGATTGCGAATGGTGAAGGCGGTGGCCAGCAACTCATCGACAGGTGCTGCAATCCAGAGGGTTAATTTTGACCCATCGGCTTCCGGTAAAGTGATACGCATTCCTTGCCAATCATTGCCCTCTGATTTAAAGGAAAGACTATCTGCCTTCTGATTCTGACTGGCATTCATCAAGTGTTGGATCATAGGCAGGTCGGCTTCGGTCACTCTTGCAAGTCGATAAGCGCCATGTTCATGAATCACCATCCCACCTTTATGACTTGTCATTAGCTCGCCCTGCTCATTGACGATGGCTAGACGCATATTGGGGGTTATCTTGGCGGATTTGAGCAGGCGCTCGATAGCTCGGAGGTTCAGGCTCATCCCTATGACGCCAGCCCCATTTTGCATTGGTTCGGCAAAACTCAGGTACATCTCCTGAGTATCGTGCGAGATATAGAGAGGGGATTGCACCAGCTGTCCACTCTGCTTGGCCTGAATAAACCATGGATGCTCTATTGGATCAAAAAATTGTCCTGATTCCTCTTGCCGTTCAATGATGGTGAGATTATCGGCCAGCGCGAAGGTCTCCGTAAGAGTGGTTGCCTCTTGATGCCGGATGCTCTTCACGATCCAGCGGGTATTGGCGGGCGGCGTTAGGTGTTGTACCTCTGTGTCGGCAGGCCAGCGCATGAGCCAGAATAGATCGCCGTTGTTGTAACCGGCATACACCGCGTTGGCAGAAGGTTGTCCTTTGAGCAGGGTTGCCATGTAGGGAAGGCTGGCCATTCGCCCTGACAGGGTCTTGGCTTCGGTCAGGCGCTGTTGGGCGAGCAGATTGACGCTTAAAGCTGAGGTGCTGAACAGCCCTTCTAAAGCCTGAGTGGAGATTTGGCCAATCAGGCTGAATCTCTCTTCCGCCTCTTTCATCAGCATGGTTTTGGTTTGCCGATATTGGTGACCAAGAGTGATCAAGGCAAACACCAGCAATAAACCCAGAAACAGATGGGCAATATGAACATACAAGGGGATAACGCGGCGAATGAGATTCATGTTATCTCCTTAAATGGATGGGTTTGTTGAGTGGGGTATAAATGAGATAGCCCAACAGGATAATAGGTAGCTTCATGGTGTTCGCCCTTGCTGCTTGCATTAAAGAGACCCCGTTGCGTAAACCACGGCGTTGTTGCCTAAATCGATGCAGTTTGAAGGGAACTTACTGAGGACTCGGTGATCTGATCACCACCATCCTCTTCAAATCTGCATCATGGGCTCATCGCTTCACCCCATCACCAACTGGCCTCAATACAGATTAACCGTGGTTCCCTCAGATGCTGGCGCCATGGATAACTGGTTCCACCACGACCATCATGGGCTCCGGGGCCGCAGTCAGCTCTACACCGACCAGACCATCCGTACCTTCCTGATGCTCGAGGGGATTTTTAACCTCACTCTGCGGGCCACTCAGGGACTACTCGACTCCCTGTTCGAGTTGATGAATGTACCGTTGTGTGCACCGGACTATATCTGCATCAGCAAGCGAGCACGCTCGGTGACGGTGACTTATCGACAGCCCCCAAAGGAATGCATTACCGACTTGGTTATCGACTCAACCGGGCTGAAGGTGTTTGGTGAAGGCGAGTGGAAGGTCAGAAAACACGGCTCGGAGAAGCGGCGAGTCTGGCGCAAGTTGCATCTGGCGGTAGACCCGGTGACCCACAATATCGTGGCGGCGGAAGTCTCACTGGAAAATGTCCATGATGCCGAGGTATTGCCCACCTTGCTCAACCCTCTGCGGCGTAAGCTGGGACATGTTTATGCGGATGGCGCCTATGACAGCAAAGCCAGCCATCAGCTTATCTTGCGCAAAGGGGCGACAGCCTGTATCCCGCCTCGCAAAAGCGCGGGGTTATGGAAAAAAGGACGCGGTGCTGGTGATGCGCAAGGAAGGACTGGCGCACTGGAAGAAGATATCGGGGTATCACCGTCGCTAACTGGCAGAGACAGCGATGTATCGGCTCAAGCAATTGCTGGCGGGGAAAATCAGTCTGCGTAACTACAACGGCCAAGTGGGAGAAGTCATGGCGTATGTTAGCGCCAT
>NZ_JBFODV010000221.1:0-37788 GCF_040908495.1 Aeromonas sp. R1-1
CGATACGCATAAAAAATCCGAAACCAATCAACAGGTTTCGGATTTTCACACAACAGAAGGATCGGTCAATGGATCCTTAACTGATCGGCATTAGCGCCACTGGCGCCTTTTTTACGTTTGAATCCGGTTATTCGTAGAGAAACGATTTGTCCAGCTGCTGAAACGCAGCCTTGAGGGTATCGGCCAGCTCTTCATAGCGAGGCTGGGAGACCAGCTGACGGCGACCACCCTGCTCGTTCATCTTGCCGTTGATCTCCCGATACCAGCTCGCCAGCGACGGCGGCAAGCGGGTGTCGGCACGCTGGCCGAGCCAGTAGTAACCTTGCAGCGGCAAACTGAGCAGAAACAGCACGGAAGTGATGACGGAAGGCCAGTAGTGCTGCTCCCCAAACTGGAACTGCAGCATCACGCTCAGCACCGCCAGCGCGGGGATCACCTTGAGGGCGAACTCGGTCGCCTTGATCACCCGATTTTCAGGAAACATCGAATTGAGCTCGGGACGGCGCGGCCAAAGCGTCATATAATGGCGGCCTTGCTGTAACTTAGTTCCAAAAATGTTCATGCTCATACTACCTCCGAGCGCTTTTTGAACGTACTAACGGCAAAACCTCGACAAAATTTGATGCAAAGTAACAAAGGTTGAGGATGACTTTGTTATTTTTCAACAATCGGGTTATCCTTTGTACGCCCATTTTTGCGTCAAAAGCTTCTTGCTATTGACCTGTCAGGGACGTCTGGATTTCGGGTCTTGTATCACTATACAAGGGGCAAGCAACAGATTGCCAACCCTCATAAGGATAAGTTGAAAGTTTTTGGCCGCACCGCGTCCAACGCATCCGCCTACACAACCCAATCTGCGATAGGATTTATTCATGAGTAAGCTGGTTCTTGTTCTTAACTGTGGCAGCTCTTCCCTGAAGTTTGCCGTCATTGACGCAACCACCGGTGATGACCTGCTGTCCGGCCTGGCCGAGTGCTTCAACCTCGACGACGCCCGCATCAAGTGGAAACTGAATGGCGAGAAAGGCAGTGCCGATCTGGGCGCGGGTGCCGCTCACCAGGAAGCGCTGGACTTCATCGTCAACAAGATCCTGCCGCTCAATCCGGAACTGTCCAAGAACCTGATCGCCATCGGTCACCGTGTTGTTCACGGTGGCGAGCGCTTCACCTCTTCCGTGGTCATCTGCGAAGACGTGATCGCCGGCATCGAAGCCGCTGTTCCGTACGCTCCGCTGCACAACCCGGCTCACCTGATCGGTATCCGTGAAGCTCGCCGCGTATTCCCCGCGCTGGCTGACAAGAACGTGGCCGTATTCGATACCGCGTTCCACCAGACCATGCCGGAAGAAGCCTTCCTGTACGCCCTGCCGTACAAGCTCTACAAAGAGAACGGCATCCGTCGCTACGGCGCTCACGGCACCAGCCACTACTACATCAGCCTGGAAGCTGCCAAGCAGCTGAACAAGCCGGTTGAAGAGCTGAACATCATCAACTGCCACCTGGGCAACGGCGGTTCCGTCTGCGCCATCAAGAACGGCAAATCCGTTGATACCTCCATGGGTCTGACCCCGCTGGAAGGTCTGGTGATGGGTACCCGCTCCGGCGATCTGGACCCGGCCATCATCTTCTTCCTGCACGACAAGCTGGGCATGAGCGTGGCCGATATCAACACCATGCTGACCAAAGAGTCCGGCCTGCAGGGTCTGACCGAAGTCACCTCCGACTGCCGTTTTGTTGAAGACAACTACGACAGCAAAGAAGAAGCCAAGCGTGCTATGGACGTTTACTGCTATCGCCTGGCCAAGTACATCGGCGCCTACGCTGCCGCCATGGACGGTCGTCTGGACGCCGTTGTTTTCACCGGTGGTATCGGTGAAAACTCCGCCCCGATCCGTGAAATCACCCTGAACAAGCTGGGTCTGCTGGGCTTTGACGTCGATCACGACGCCAACCTGAAGGCTCGTTTCGGCAAGGGTGGCGAGATCACCAAGGCTGGTTCTACCAAGGCCCTGGTAATCCCGACCAACGAAGAGTGGGTTATCGCCCACGACGCACTGGAACTGGTCGGCGCTTAATTGACGCAGTAACTCGAGGCCGCCCACCAGGGCGGCCTTTTCCTGATCCCAAAAAATGAACAAGGGGTATAAAGTGGCACGCACTATTATGCTTATCCCGGTCGGCACTGGTGTCGGCGTAACTTCCGTAAGCCTTGGCGTCGTTCGCGCCATGGAACGTCACGGTGTCAATGTCAGCTTCTTCAAACCGGTTGCCCAGCCGCGTCCGGGTGAAACCGGTGCCGAGCGCTCAACCGCCGTTATCCGCGCAGCTGCCAACATCAATCCGCCCGAGCCCTTCACCCTCTCCTACGCCGAGAACATGATCAGCTCCAGCAACACCGATATCCTGCTGGAAGAGATCGTTGCCCGCTTCGAAGAGCACGTGAAATCCAGCGGTGCCGAAGTGCTGGTTGTCGAAGGTATGGTGCCGACCGACAAGCAGCCCTTTGCCAACAAGCTGAACTATGACGTCGCCAAGGCGCTGGATGCTGACATGGTATTCGTGACCCACCCGGGCCATGACTCCAGCCAGAAGCTGAAAGAGCGCATCGAACTGGCCTGCTCCAACTTCGGTGGTGTCAACAACCCCCGTATCGTTGGCTGCGTGATCAACAAGGTTGGCGCGCCGGTTGACGAGCATGGCGTAACCCGCCCTGACCTGACCGAGATGTTCGAAGCCCATCACCACGCTTCCGACGCCGCCCACAACCTGGAAGTGCTGCAAGTGTTTGGCAAGAGCCCGCTGCGCATCCTGGGTTGCATCCCCTGGAACACCCAGCTGATCGCCCCGCGCGCCAAGGATCTTGCCAAGCATCTGGCCGCCAAGATCCTGCACAAGGGTGAGCTGGACAGCCGCCGCCTGCAGACCGTGACCTTCTGCGCCCGCTCCATCCACAACATGGTTGAGCACTTCCGTCCGGGCAGCCTGCTGGTGACCTCCGGCGACCGCTCTGACGTCATCGTCTCCGCTTGCCTCTCCGCCATGAACGGCGTCAAGCTGGGCGCCCTGCTGCTGACCGGTAACTATCATCCGGAGCCGCAGGTCATGGCGCTGTGCCAACAGGCCATGGCCACCGGCCTGCCGATCATGATGACCGGTACCAACACCTGGCAGACCGCCGTCAGCCTGCAGAACTTCAACGTCGATATTCCGGAAGATGACCGCGAGCGTATCGAGCTGGTACAGGACTACGTCGCTGGCCACATCGACAAGCACTGGATCGAGTCGCTGACCGTCAGCTCTACCCGTTCCCGTCGTCTGAGCCCGCCGGCATTCCGTTATCAGCTGACCGAGCTGGCCCGTCAGGCCAACAAGCGTGTCGTGCTGCCGGAAGGCGACGAGCCGCGCACCATCAAGGCTGCCGCCATCTGTGCCGAGCGTGGCATTGCCCGTCCGGTACTGCTGGGTAATCCGGAAGAGATCCGTCGCGTTGCCGAGCAGCAGGGTGTTGTTCTGACCGATCGCGTCGAAATCATCGATCCGGCCGTTGTGCGCGAGCGCTATGTGCCGCGTCTGGTCGAGCTGCGCAAGAACAAGGGCATGACCGAAGTGGTTGCCCGCGAACAGCTGGAAGACAACGTGGTACTGGGTACCATGATGCTGGAACGCAATGAAGTTGACGGCCTGGTATCCGGCGCGGTGCACACCACTGCCAACACCATCCGTCCGCCGATGCAGATCATCAAGACAGCTCCGGGCTCTTCCCTGATCTCCTCCATCTTCTTCATGCTGCTGCCTGACCAGGTTCTGGTCTACGGTGACTGCGCGATCAACCCGGATCCGACTGCCGAGCAGCTGGCCGAGATCGCCATCCAGTCCGCCGACTCTGCTGCCGCGTTCGGCATCGAGCCGCGCGTAGCCATGATCTCCTACTCCACCGGTACCTCTGGCGCCGGTGCCGATGTAGAGAAAGTGCGTGAAGCGACCGAGCTGGCCAAGGCCAAGCGCCCCGACCTCATCATCGACGGCCCCCTGCAGTACGATGCGGCCATCATGGAGAACGTGGCCAAGTCCAAGGCACCGAACTCACCGGTTGCCGGTAAAGCCACCGTGTTCGTGTTCCCGGATCTGAACACAGGTAACACCACCTACAAGGCGGTGCAGCGTTCCGCTGACCTGGTCTCCATCGGCCCGATGCTGCAAGGCATGCGCAAGCCGGTCAACGACCTCTCCCGTGGTGCCCTGGTTGACGACATCGTCTACACCATCGCCCTGACCGGTATCCAGGCTGCCCAGGCTGACGAACAAGCTTAATCAGCTCTAGCCTGAAAAAACCGATCACAAAGGCTGCTCACCCCAGGTGAGCAGCCTTTTTTATTGGTTCTCTTTTGAAGACCAGTGAAACATGCCATCAGTGCAGTGTTGCACAGAATAATGCCATGTGATGTGCCAGAAATGTCTCGAGCGTAGCGCCGCGGGAAAGCGTGCCCGCCACCTTTATGATGCATCTAAAATAGATTCAAGATCATACGGTTGGATTTATGAGGGCATTCGTAGTGAAGCGCTTATAGCAAATATTTCGCCATCGGCATGAGGATTTGACCTGTTAGAAATAGCAGTAAAAAAGACCCGCTCGATACGCTATTCATCAATGTGCCACTCGGCAATATCCACATCATGGAGGAATGGAAATGCTGATGAAGAAGCTCTCAGCAGTCATGCTGCTGGCCTGCTTGCCCCTGTTCAGCCAACCCGTGCTGGCCGCAGATAAGGTAGCACCCAAGCAAACAACCACAGCCGAGGTCGCCAAGGAGACCGGCAAGCTGAATATCAATACGGCCACCCTTGCCGAACTCACCAGCCTGAAAGGGATTGGTGACAAGAAGGCACAAGCCATCGTCGACTATCGGGAAAAACAGGGAAAGTTCACCTCGGTCGATCAGCTGGCAGATGTCAATGGCATTGGCCCGGCCACGCTGGAAGCCAACCGTGACATGATCATCGTCAAATAACGTCCGAGCTCTGCATATACGAATGGGGTAGCCTGTGGCTGCCCCATTTTTCTTGGAGTATCATGGCCGCACTTTAATCCCGCTGGATAGTTTTCCATGAAAAAGACTCCTCTGACAGTTCGCAAGGCCGTGCTCCCGGTAGCCGGTCTGGGTACCCGTATGCTGCCAGCCACCAAGGCCATCCCGAAAGAGATGTTGCCGGTGGTCGACAAACCGCTGATCCAGTACGTAGTGCGCGAAGCCATCGCCGCCGGTATCAAAGAGATCGTGCTGGTCACCCACTCCAGTAAAAACTCCATCGAAAACCACTTCGACAAGAGTTTCGAACTGGAAGCGACCCTCGAGAAGCGAGTCAAGCGTCAGCTGCTGGAAGAGGTGCAACAGATCTGCCCGAAAGACGTCACTATCATGCACGTCCGTCAGGGTGAGGCCAAAGGTTTGGGCCACGCTGTGTTGTGCGCCCGCCCGCTGATCGGTGACAACCCCTTCGCCGTGCTGCTGCCGGATGTACTGATTGATGAAGTGGCCAGCGACCCGAAAAAAGACAACCTGGCCGAGATGGTGCACATGTTCGAAGAGAACCAGATCAGCCAGATCATGGTGGAAGCGGTTCCCGAGAGCGAAGTGGACAAGTATGGCATCGCCGACATCAAGGGCGAGGCCCTGAGCGAGGGGATGTCCCTGCCGATGCAGGCCATTGTCGAGAAGCCGCCCCGTGACGAAGCCCCCTCCAATCTGGCGGTGGTGGGTCGTTACGTCCTCTCCTCCAATATCTGGCCGCTGCTGGAGAAGACCCCGGCCGGTGCCGGTGACGAGATCCAGCTGACTGACGCCATCGCCATGCTGATGGAACAGGAGCAGGTCAACGCCTACTTCATGAAGGGCAAGAGCCACGATTGCGGCAGCAAGCTGGGCTACATGAAAGCCAATGTGGAATATGGTGTGCGCCATCACGAGCTGAACGGCGAATTTATCAGCTGGCTGAAGCAGTTCGTCAAGCAGTTGTAATCGCTGATAAATCTGTTTTTTATAGACGTATTTAAGGGGCATCAAATGATGCCCCTTTTTCATTTTTGCAACAAAAAATCAATCAAGAGTAAATAAACTCTCAGCAAATCATAATGTTGTAATTTATTCACACATGCTCTATAAGGATTGAGGCGTGTTTCTCGCCCTTGCATAAAAAACTCAAAAAAATATAAGACACAGGTGGAAGTTCCAATGAATAACCCGTCAAAAGGGACCTTTTTAGGTCACCCTAAAGGGCTTTTTTTGCTCTTTAGTACCGAACTGTGGGAGAGATTCTCCTATTACGGCATGCGTGCCGTTCTGGTGCTCTATCTGACTGACCTGACTGCCAACGGCGGTCTGGGCTGGAGTCAGGCAGATGCCCTCAAACTCTACGGTATCTATACCGGTCTGGTTTATATCACTCCGCTGATCGGCGGCTGGCTGGCTGACACCTTCCTGGGTCAACGTCGCGCCATCCTGATCGGTGCCGTGCTGATGGCCGCAGGTCAGTTCACTCTGGCACTGCCCCACGCCATGTTCCCTGATATGGTCAACACCATGTTCTACACGGGCCTCGCGCTGCTGATCGTGGGTAACGGCCTGTTCAAACCGAACATCTCCACCATGGTGGGTGACCTCTATGAAGAGGGCGATCACCGCCGTGATGGTGCTTTCACCATCTTCTACATGGGTATCAACCTGGGTTCCCTGCTGGCAGGTGTGATCTGTGGTGCTGCCGCTACGGCCTACGGCTGGCAAGCAGCCTTCGTCGGCGCAGGTATCGGTATGCTGCTCTCTCTGGTGATCCAGGCCACCATGGCCCAGCGTTTCCTGGGTGACATCGGTCGCGTCACTGCCGCCCAGCGCGCAGCCGCCCTGCGTACTACCGAGCAGAAAGCACCGCTGACCAAGCAGGAAGTGGATCGCATCAAGGTTATTCTGGTACTGGGTCTGTTCACCATCATCTTCTGGGCCGGTTTCGAGCAGGCCGGTGGTCTGATGAACCTCTACACCCAGGAGTATACCGACCGCATGATCGGCAACTTCGAAGTGCCGACCGCCTGGTTCCAGTCCCTGAACCCCTTCTTCATTATCACCCTGGCACCGGTCGTTGCGGCCATCTGGATCAAGCTCGGCAAGAAAGAGCCGAACTCTCCGGTGAAATTCGCCATGGGTCTGCTGTTCCTGGCTATCGGCTTCCTGTTCATGGTCGGTGCCGTGCTGCAGCAGGGTGGCGACAACACCGTCAAGACCTCCATGTTCTGGCTGGTAGGTGCTTACCTGTTCCACACCCTGGGTGAGCTCTGCCTCTCCCCGATTGGCCTATCCATGGTGACCAAACTGGCTCCGCTGCGTCTGGCTTCCCTGATGATGGGTGCCTGGTTTGGCTTCGTTGCCCTGGCCAACTACGCTGCGGGCTTTATCGGCTCCTTCGTGGGTGAAGCCGGCCCCATCGCCATCTTCGGTGGCATCGCCCTGGCTGCGATATTGAGCGCCCTGATCCTGCTGACCATGGCCAACCGCCTGGTCTACTGGATGCACGGTGCCGAAGGCCCGGCCAAAGAGCCGCAAGCTCAAGAGAAGAAACTGCAATCTGCCACCGTCTAAACGGTCAGGATTGTAAACCACAAACAGGGCGCCGATGGGCGCCCTGTTTGTTTTGGCCTGTTTATCAGGCAGCATCAGTGATGACGAACCTGCACATCCAGTGAGCCGCCGCTGTCGCTGCGAAACTGCAGGGCGAACGGTTCATGCCAGCTGCGTTTGTGCAAGGCGTAGTGGCTGCTGCGCATCAGGCCAAGGGGCAAGCCGCCGGAGCGCATCAGCCAGTGGGGAGAGGTGAGCCCGGCGTTGGCAAACACCAACCCATCATGCTGATCAAACAGCAGCGCCGCCATGGCAAAAGAGTGGCGAAGCCCGGATGCCATCAACTGATGGTTGAGGTAGTCGAGCAACCGGTGCGGCTGGCTCAGCAACCGGCTCTCGTTCTGCTGAAACTGGCGGTAGGGGACATTCATCAAGGATCGCACCAGCGCACCACAAAATGCCGCATCCGTCCCCATGATCGGCAGTTCCATCACCAGCACCAGCAGCTTGTCTTCCACCTTGAAGGTATCGGGAATAAACAACTGCCCCAGCCCCTTGAACGTGACCTGCCAGGGGCCCCACTCCTGCAAGCCCGGCGGCTTGAGCCCCGCCAGAAGGCGGCTGGCCGCCTTGTCATGGGCACTGAAATAGTCGATGTGATCCATCAGCTCCAGCTGCTGCGCCCGGTTGGCGCTGCCGTTGAGACACTGTTCGATACTGCGCTCGACCAGCGCATAATCCTCGAGGGGTTTGAGCAGATAGTCCCGCGCACCGGCACGCAAGGCGCTGGCGACCGCCTCCATGGTGCTCTGGGCTGAAATGACGATAACCGGAATATGGGGATAGCGCGCAGAGAGGCAGGCGATCACCTCGTGGCCATTCATATTGGGCATATTGAGATCGCACAACACTACATCGGGATGGTAGAGGGCCGCCGCCGATAGCCCCTCAATACCATCTTCGGCCTGAAACACCGTTGCCCCATCCCGTGCGAGGTAACTTATTAACGAGTGGCGAAAAACAGCTTCGTCCTCCACCATCAGGATCCGTAGCCCGGCTCTTAACATCTTGATAAAGCTCTTATTAGTCAATTGGTTATTTAGGTATTAAGACTAGTTCAAAAGTCCGGTATCCGCGGAAACGATGTGTCAAAAATAGACCTTGGTCAGATTCTGAAATACAGATAGCTCTATTAACAACCACATAGCAGTGCCGTATCTCCTCGTTATGTCGCAACCCCATGCGAATTGTGCAAGTGGGCGCCATAAGGGATAATGCCCCCCACTCCATCTCGTGAAGAAGACCATGACCCCAGCCGAATACAGCGCCCTTGCCCACCCAAGATTGTCCCATCCGGCCCGCAGTCTCTATACCCTGCAGCTGCGCCGACTAGTGCTGGAAAATCAGGCGGCCAAGCTCAACTATCCCGAGCTGGGCCGGGCGCTGGCAGTGGTCGATCCGGGTGATCCCTGCGGCTTCTCGTTCCAGGTCAATGCCCGTCAGCTCACCGAGCTGTTTGATGAACTGATGGAGGCGGGCCTGCTGCAGGTCGAGGCACAGCCCGAGAGTGAGCACTACCATCAGTGCCCGTTCCAGTTACCGCTGCTGACCCAGAAATTGCGCAGCCCGCTGCCAGAACGCCCCTTCCAGATGCATCTGCAGTGGCGACCGGACGAGGAGCTGCCCGCCCTCGCCCGCCTGTGCGGGGTGATCGATGCCAGCTATAGCGAAGAGGATCTGGGGGAGTTTATCGCCTACTGGCTGGGGCGCCCCGAGGTGTTCGACTCCCAGCATCAATGGATGCTCAAGTTCATTCGCGCCCTCAAGACCCGCCGCTATACCCGTCGCAAACCGATGGAGGTGCAGGGCTACCAGCAGGTGACGCCGGCCCCGGCAGAGTCGGGCCCCAGCAAACGGGCCCAACAGATGATTGAAGAGGCCAAGCGACTGGCCCAACAGCAGATGCAAGACCCCGCAGCGCAGCAGGAGCCGGATAATGATTGATAGCGGCCCCCGCCTGCAGGCAGAATCAACCCCTTGTCTACCCATCCCTGATCGAGCAGAAGGAGCATTCCATGACTGACCCGCAAGATCCCCTGCGCCAGGAGCTGGAAGAGATCGAAGCCAAGCGCCAGAAGATCGCCAAGGCCAAGCAGGACCACCGTGTTCACGACCCGGAATTGAGCCGTCATGTAGGTGGCCTGCTGGAGCGCATTCGTCGCCTGCAACAAGAGACCGGCGGCGGCCAGTATGACTACGAGACCCTGCGCAAGGAGTACGACGCCAAGGCCAACGCCGAGGTGCGCGAGCTGCAGAAGGCGGCCCGTCAGGAGCGGATCCAGAAGCTGATCGCCCAGGCCGACCTCAACCCCGACTGGGTATTTGACAAGATGGATGCCGGTGACCCGGCGCTGCAATACCCCATCGAAACAGCCCGTTACTTTATCAGCGGCTTCGAGCACTGGGAGAAGAGCGGTGGCGGCTGCATGCTGATCTACGGCGACTACGGCACCGGCAAGTCAACGCTGGCGGGAGCGGTGGCGCATGAGCTGATCGCCCGTCACCAGAAATCGGTGATCTTCCAGCAGTGGGCCTCCATCGTCGATCGGCTGTTCTTCAACGTCATCCCCGATCAGGACGAGCGCAACCAGTACCGCCGCGCGCTGGAAGAGGTGGATCTGCTGATCATCGATGAGGTATCGGCCAACCGCGCCAAAATGGCGGAGAGCCAGTCCAGCTTCCTCGGCCACCTGCTGCGCCGCCGTCGCAACCTGTCAAAGAGCGTCATCATCATCACCAACCACACGCCCCAGAGCCTGCATCAGGCGATCGGTGATTTCAGCTATGAGGCGATCAAGGCATTCAATCCGGTGGATATCCACCTGAGCGGCCCAAGCCGTCGCCCCAGCATCGGCAACTACAACGGCTGATCCCTCTCAAAGAGTGCGAGTCGCTGACGGCTCGCACCTTCTCCTCCTTGCTGACTCACAAATAAAAACAACTCTCATTTACAGCAGGCGAACAAGCAACTAGGCTAGCCCCTTTTGCCAAGGGAGCTCAGCTATGCCAACCACACTGATTTTCGGAGCCAGCCGCGGGCTGGGCCGCGCCTTTACTCATCACGCCCTGAGCCAGGGTCACCGGGTCGTTGCGCTGGTACGCAACCCCGAGATGACCACAGAACTAGGTGCGCTGGGAGTTGAGGTGATCGAAGGGGATGCGCTGGATCCGGCTGCGGTGCAGCAGGCATGTGCCCGAGCGGGACAAGATGCACAGGTCGTCTCTACCCTCGGCAGCTTCCGTCAAGCCGCGCCGGTGGACTATCAGGGCAACCGCCATGTGATCGATGCCATGGAGCAGGCAGGGCTGAAACGGCTGCTGCTGGTCACCTCCCTCGGCTGTGGCGACAGCTGGCAGTATCTGCCGGAGCGGGCACGCGCCGCCTTCGGTCACGAGGTACGTCTCAAGAGTCTGGCGGAGAGCTGGCTGCAGACCAGCGCCCTCGCATGGACCATTCTGCGCCCGGCGGGCCTTCAGGATGGCGACGCCACCGGCCGCGCCGAACTGAGTCAGGGCAAGGAGGTACACGGACTGGTACGCCGTGCCGATGTGGCCGCCCAAGGGCTGCGTCTGCTGGCGGATGAGACGGCGGTGGGGCAGATCTACGCCATCGGCGATCCCGAACTCCAGCGCGGCTAAAGCAGCAGTACAACCGCTTAACCCCACCACATAGCAAAACGGTCAGCCCAAGGGCTGACCGTTTTCGCCTTACCGCACACGCCATCTTGCTCGCGCTTGCACCATCCCGCTTAACCGGCGGTCGTTTCACCCTGCACGACTGACGGGCGAGCAACCGGCAACGACGGCTGCCGCCAACGCAGCAACAGGCAGGCCAGCACACCGTAAAGCAGCGCCAGACCCCACAGCTGCCACCAGTAGCGGGAGACCTGCGCGAAGTCGGCCCCCATCTGATTAAGGCGCAGAAAACCCTCGATGGCGGGGATAGTGGGCACCCACTGAGCCAGCCAGTTGAGGGGCGCCGGGATAAGCTCCAGCGGCCAGATAAAGCCCGCCAGAAAGACCAGCGGCAAGGAGGAGATCAGCACCACCTGAGTGGGCAGATCCCGCCGAGTAAAGATGGCACCGAGCACCACGCCAAACCAGCAGGTCGCCAGCAGGAATGGCAGGGCGAACAGCCAAAGCTGCACAGGGTCAGCATGGCGAGCGATGTTATAGTGATCGAAGCAGAAGCCGAGGAAGTAGCTCACCGGCAGCAGGAACAACCCCGCCAGCACCAGGGTTCTGGCCAGCAGCAGCGGCAACACCGGCGCGCTTTGCCAGTAACCATGCTCGCCGCGGCAACTGCGCTGGTTCTGGGTCGCCCCCAGGATCCCCGCCCCCATCAGCAACACCTGATGGAGGATCAGCACGAATACCGCCGGCACCACGTAATTCACATAGCCCATGGTGGGGTTGAACACCGGCACCACGTTGAGGGCCACCGCGTTCCAGCCCATGGCCGCTTGCGGCAGTGCCTCGCCATGGCTCAGCAGCCGCGCCACCTTCACCTGCGCAGCGAGGGTACCCCCAGCCTGTGCCAGTCCTTCGGCAATGGTGCCGTAGACCAGAAAGTAGGAGGCATCACCGGCATAGCTCAGGGTGACGATCTTGCCCAGCATCAGATCCCGATAGAAGTGGTTGGGGATATGCAGGATGCCGCTCGCCTCCCCGGCCATCATCAGCTGGCGCGCCTCGGCCAGCGAATTGGCCCGCGCCACCAGCTTCACCTGCGGCGTGGCATCGGCCATAAACTCCAGCTGACGGGACAACTGACTGCCATCGTCGTTGACCACCACCACCGCCTCTTCCCGCGGCAGCTGATGCAGATAGGGCTGGGGATAGAGAAACGAGTAGAAGATCACCCCGCCAAACAGGGTCAGCATGATGGCGCGATCCGCCAGCAGGGTGCGCAGCTCTAGGCGCAACAGAGCGACAAATCCCAACATCACTCAGGCTCCTTCTCGGCGACGGCCACTGCGGCTGATTGACGGGCCAGCTCGGCCTGCTGCTTGTAACGTCGTACCACCAGCAGCAGGGGGAGCAGGAACAGCAGCAGCGCCCCCAGTTGCGGCAGCGCCGATGAGAGGGGCAGACCGTAGTTGCTCTGACCAATCTGCAGCTCCACATAGTGAGAGACCGGCAACAGGCTGCGCCAGAAGCGGGCGAAATCTCCCATGGCACTCACCGGAAAGGTGACCCCCATAAAGGCGAAACCGGGCGCAGTGTAAGCCCCCGCTAACGACAGGGCGCGGGCCGGATCCCGAATGATGCCGTAAAAGAACGCCCCCATGGTGACGCAGGCGGCCGAGGCTAGCCCCAGACCCACCACCAGCACCAGCCAGCTGCCGTGCATGGGGTAGGAGAAGCCCTTGAACAGCAGCAGCGTCCAGACAATCCCCCAGCCCCAGCCAATCAGCACGTGGGGCAGCAGGGTGCGCCAGAGGCCAAACCAGACACCGCGAGTGGTCCAGTCCAGCCCCAACCGATCGGTACGGGCCAGCGCATTGAGGCCGAACAGCACCACCAGGATCTGCCACACCGCGGGCAGAATGGCGCTCAGCAGAAACTGGGCGTAGCTGGAGTTGAGGTTGTAGAGCGCAGTGACCTGACTACTGATGGGCACTGACTGTCCAATCGCACCGGGCAGCGCCTTGCCATCGGCCATCGCCTCCAGCACGCCCACCTGACCGTTAAGAGTGCCTACCACCTGCGCCAGCGCTGAGTTAACCAGCTTGGCGATCAGGATGAACTGGCCGTTGTTGAACACCGTCACCTGCGGCTGGGTGCCCTGACGGGCATCCCGCTCCAGATGGTTGGGGATCACCACCAGCGCATAGATGTCGCCACCGCGCAGGGCTCGGGCACCGGCATCGATGGAGTCAAACTGTTGCGCCACCTTGAGCCCGGCCGAGCCATCCAGCGAGAAGGCGAGCTGGCGCGAGAGCACGCTGTGGTCGAGATCCACCAGCCCCACCTTGAGGTCGCGGGCCAGCCCCGCCGAGAAGATCCAGCAGAGGATCCCCATCAGCAGCAGAGGCACCCAGCTCATCAGGGCACGGCTGAAGGGATCCTGCCACAGCAGCCGAAATTCACGTCCCATCAGAGTTCAACCAGCACACTCATGCCAACCCGCAGCCCCTCAACCGGTTGCAGCGGGCGAGCCTCCACCTGGAAGCTCTTCATATCGAAACCCTGACGGGTATCGGTAGCACGCCAAGTGGCGAAATCCCCCATCACGGCCACATGGGTCACCTTGAAGCGCACGGTCTGGTCGCCAAGGCCCGGGATGCGGGCATCAAACTCGGTACCGACCGAGAAACGGGGCAGCAGATCCTCGCGAACGTGGAACTGGGCCCAGGCATCGCTCATGTCGAGCAGGGTCACGACAGGGAAGCCTTGTGGCGCCAGCTCGCCGCTGCGCAGCAGTACCTGACTCACTTCACCATTGTGGGGGCTGGTGATGCGGGTGTCGGCCAGATAGGCCTCAACCTCGGCCACGGAACCCGCCGCCATCTTGGCCTTCTCGCGAGCGGCGATCTTGGTCTCTTCCCGAGCCCCTTCCAACGCCATCTGGTACTGTTGCCACGCCATCCCTTCGCTGTAGCGTGCAGCTTGCCAGGCAGTCCAGGCCTCATCGCGCTTTTGCAGCGGCATTACGCCGTCGCGGTGCAGGCTGGCAACCCGCTCATAGGTCTTGCCACGCAGCTGGGCGGCAGCCTTGGCTTTTTGCCACTGATCCTTGGCGGCAGCGATCTGTTGGGCACGGGCCCCCTTCTCCGCCTCTTGCGCCAGCGCACCCGCAGCGGCCTCACCGGCCTTGGCCTGGCTCAGCTTGGCTTCAATCTCGGGGCTCGCCAGGGTAAAGACCAGCTGATCTTTGGTCAGCTGATCGCCCTTTTTCACCAGCACTTCGTCGATGCGCCCCGGCACCTTGGAGGAGACCGAATATTGCTGCGCTTCAATCTGCCCTTGCAGATGCACCGGCTCCGGCTGATAGGCGAGCCAGAAGCGCCAGCCGAGCCAGACCACCAGGATCACCAGCACCAGCGGCAACAACAGCGGTTTACCCTGGCTCATCTTCTTTTTGATGGGGGGATGGCTCATCACTTCACCTCGACAAACGGGCGACCCTTGGCGGTCGAAACAGAGATAGAAAAAGGCACGGACTGAAGTGCGATCATGAGTTCACCTCGATCACCTGACCGTGCTGATATTGATTGAAACTGTTCATCTGGCCGGAGAGCGCCAGCAGGCGAGCCAGCGACACCACATATTGATAAGCCGCCGCCGCGCGCTGGGTCTTGACCCCCGCCAGCTGGTTCTGGGCATCCACCACATCGAGTGACGTAGAGAGCCCCTGCCCGAAGGCCTTGTCCCGCAGCAGCACGTTCTCCTCGGCCAGCGCCTGAGTGGAAGAGAGGGATTGATACTCCTCCAGCCCCTGCGCCGCTTCACGCCAGGTCTTTTCCACCAGCAGCTGCAGATCCTCGCGGGTCTTGGCCTGCAGCAGATTGACCTGCAGCTCGGCACTCTTGGCAGCCTGCACCGTCTCGGAGCGGCCATCGCGGCTCACCAGCGGCATGCTGACGCCCACCCCCACCAGCCAGTCTGGCGCGGTCTTGGAAGCTATCGAATCATCTTCATAGAGGTTGTAGTTACCGAACAGGAACACCTCGGGGGCATATTTGCCCTGCTCGACCCGGATCATCCCCTTGGCCTGCTCTTTCTTGGCGCTAAGCAATTTAAGGCCGGGGTGAACTTCCAGGGTCTGTTGCACCAGCCCATCGAGACGCGGCAGCTCCTCATTGACGAACAGGCCGCTGCCCGGCTGGGCATTTGGCAACTTCAGCATGCGGCCGAGGGCCAGCTCGGCGATCTCGAGGCTGCGGCGCGCCTTCTGGGTATCGATGCGGGCCCGATCATAGGCCGACTGGGCGGAGAGGCGCTCCACCTTGGCAATCTGCCCCTGCGCTTCGAGCTTCCTGGCGTGATCCAGATGGCGGGCCAGCCCGTCCTCAATATCCTGCTTGGTCTGTACCACCTGACCTGCCAGCACCACACCGAAATAGGCCTGGGAGAGGCTCTCGAAAGTGGACTGCTCCTTGAGCACCAGCAGCTGTTGCGCCTCGCTCACCTGCGCCTGGCGGATATCCTGCGCCGCATCGATGCGACCGCCGGTAAAGAGCGGCCAGAGCATCTTGACCGAGCTGGTCACGACATTCTGTTTGGTCAGCGGAGTAACAAAGTCGTCATGTGAGAGTTGGGGAAGAGGTACCGGAAATTGGCCCAGTATGCCCTGCAGCGCCTTGATCATCTCCGGATGGTTGGCGATGGGGTTGAGATCCATCATGTCGAGTTCAATCGGCTGATCGAGGTGGGTATAGCTGGCCCCCAGATCCACCTTGGGCAGATACATGTCCTTGGCAGCCTCGCGCAGCTGCTTGGCACGATCGACCCCGGCCTGCTCGGCAGCCAGCCCTTCATCCTGCTGGATGACCCGGGTCCAGGCTTCACCGAAACTGATGGTTTGCGCCTGCGCCGACCCCAGCACGGCCCCCATCAGACACGGCCAGAGTGATTTAATGAACCTTGACGTCATAGATCCCCAATCCGCTTTTGCTGCATAAATGTTTGGAGCATTTGCTCGACTTAAGCCCGCTATCATAACGCAAAGCGGGCCTGCAAGTGGACTGACAATTATGCAGGCGTCCGACCCGAATGGTACAGCGCTCACTCTCCGGCAATCTGGCCGTTTTTCAATAACTCCAGAATTTGCAAGCCTTGGCGCGACGTTTTTTTCAGAAAAAAATGGCTGACGCTCAAATACTAACCTTTTCTCCTGCCTAAAAAATGCGTAATATACGCCGCCCTAAGCCGATGGTAACCGTGGAATGCAGATAGGTCCCCACACGCTTGAAACTCCCTTGATTGTGGCTCCCATGGCCGGTGTAACTGACCGACCATTCCGTGAACTTTGTTTGCGATTGGGGGCTGGCATGGCCGTTTCCGAGATGCTGCTGGCCAACCCGGATGTCTGGGATACCCAGAAAACCCGGATGAGGATGGATCACTCTGCAGAAGGCGGATTGCGATCGGTCCAGATTGCCGGAGCCGACCCCGAGATGATGGCGTTTGCTGCCCGCTACAACGTGGAGCAGGGCGCACAGATCGTCGACATCAACATGGGATGTCCGGCAAAAAAAGTGAATAAGAAGTTGGCAGGTTCTGCCCTGCTGCGTGCCCCCGATCAGGTCAAAGCAATTTGCCAGGCCGTGGTGGATGCAGTGGAGGTGCCTGTCACCTTGAAGATCCGCACAGGATGGGATCCGGATAACCGCAATGGCGTGGAGATCGCCCGAATCGCCGAAGATTGCGGTATCGCGGCCCTTGCCGTGCATGGTCGTACCCGTGCCTGCCTCTACCGGGGCGAAGCGGAGTACGACACGATCAGGGCGATTAAGCAGGCCGTATCGATTCCTGTTGTCGCCAATGGTGACATCAACAGCCCGGAGAAAGCCCGGTATGTCCTCGACTATACCGGTGTCGACGCCGTGATGATCGGCCGAGCTGCGCAAGGACGACCCTGGATTTTCCGGGAAATCCGTCATTTTCTTGAGACGGGCACCAAGCTGCCGCCTCCCGAGAGGGAAGAGGTTCGCACCCTGATGAACGAGCATGTAACCAACCTGCACCGGTTTTATGGTGCATATCTGGGAGCGCGCATAGCCCGTAAACACGTGGGCTGGTATCTGGATGAAGAAGAGACGGGCCGAGAATTCCGTAAGCACTTCAATGCCCTGGATTGCGCAGACGCGCAACTTGAGGCACTCGAAGCGTATTTCGATGGATTAGGTTAACAAGATAACTAAAGAGCCGACCGAATATGTTCGAACAAACCCTGACTTCTGATGCATTGGTAACAACTACTCACAATCACGCTGCCGAGCCGACCCAGCGCCCCCTGCGTGACTCTGTGCAACAGGCCTTGCGTAACTACCTGGCCCAGTTGAACGGTCAGGAAGTGATTGATCTGTACGATATGGTTCTCTCCGAAGTCGAAGCGCCGATGCTGGACGTGATCATGCAGTACACCCGTGGTAACCAGACTCGCGCTGCCGTGATGATGGGTATCAACCGTGGCACCCTGCGCAAGAAGCTCAAGCGTTACGGCATGAACTGATTGCTGGCCGCGAGCCGCGACGGCGGTTCAAGGCTGATGCGAAAGGCGCCAGGTAGCAATACCTGGCGCCTTTCCTTTATGCTCTCCCCTCCATTTCACCATGACGACCCCAATGAACCGCACTCCCCTGCTGCTGATGGTACTGGTCACCCTGCTGGCCGCTGCTGGCTGGCTCTTCTCGAAAGAGGCGATCCGCGAACTGCCCCCTGCCGCCTTTATCGGCAGCCGCTTTCTGCTGGCGGCGCTGCTGTTGCTCCCCTTGGCTTGGTTGCGCGAGCCACCGCCAACCCGCGCCCAACTGGTGCGCGCCGCCGGCTGCGGCACATTGCTCGGCGCCAGCCTGCTGCTGTGGGTCACCGCCATCAGCCAGAGCGATGCGCTGGGCAGCGGCGCCTTTATCATGAGCGTCGCGACCCTGATGGCCCCGCTGGCCGCCTGGGGAGCCTTTCGAGCCAAGCCCGGCCGCCACTACTGTCTCACCCTGCCCATCGCCATCGCGGGTTTGCTGCTGCTCTCCAGCAGTACCCACTGGGGCGTGTCGCTTTCGCTGTTCTGGTTTCTGGCGGCGGCCACCACTCTCGGCATCCAGCTCGCCGTCCATCGCCACTTTGCCCAATCCATTGCCCCCACCTGGCTCACGTGCATCCAGCTGGCGATGACCGGCCTGCTCGGCACCCTGCTCTCCCTGCTGACCGAACAGTGGCCCGAGGCTGGAGTCAGCCACGGCATCTGGGGCTGGTTTGCGGCGAGCGTCTTGATCGCCACCACATTGCGCTACTGGCTGCTCACTCACGCATTGAGCAAGATGACCACTGCCCACGCCGCCCTGATGATGCTGCTGGAACCGGTCTGGACCCTGATCCTGAGCACCCTCTTCTATAGCGAACCCCTCGGCGGCGCCAAACTGGCCGGAGCCGGACTGGTGCTCGGCGCCCTGGTGCTCAACCAACTGCCCCTGCTGTTGCGCAGTCGCATGCTGAAACCGGCACGCTAGATGCCCACGGCAAACACCTCAGCGCGGATGTAACAACCAACGAAAAGGGGCCTGCAGTTGCAAGCCCCTTTTGTTGCATTGCCACGACACGGCGGATCACTCCAGCAAGGCAAAAAGCCAATGACCCTAGTGCGTCACGTTCATCGTCAATCAATCATCACGGTGGCGATATCAGGCCATTTTTTCATCATGTAACGATAGAGCTGGGGATGATTTTTAAGATGCGCCCCTGCAACTGGCGTTGCTTTTTCCTCCGGGTAGAGGGGTTTGCCATCAGCGACAAAATGTTCAACACCACGCAAGGCAAACTTTTTGCCATTTCTGTAAGCAAAATATTTCACATCACCGGGATCGAGCCCACCGCGACAGGCCATTGAATAAGAGAGCAGCAAATAATAATCCCCCTTGCCGGTGAGCTCGACGACCTCAAATCCGGCGGGGTTGATATTGATGAACATATCGAGGTTGCAGTTGGTGACGCTGTCATACAGGACCCATTCCTGCTCACCATTCAGGGTGCCCAATCCGGTAATAGCCAGAGAGCGACTATCTTCCTCCGTTGCCGGAATCTCATCTACCGACAGAATAACCTCATGCTTGCCCTTGTTATCAAGCCACAGCGCCTTGTATAGCTGTTGACTGCTATAAGCCGGTGCGGCACCAAGCAACCCGACAAGCACTATCCATTTCATAGCCACTTACCTTCTGTATTTATTATTGTTTCCTGTCTTGGAAAGCCCAAAAGGCACATCATCGACAAGCATCCAAATCTCCATTTCGGAGCTTATTGATGATGACGATCAACATTGGCGCACTTCATAGTCAGTCCGGATTTAGTTGACCACTACATTCCCGCTTTGGTTGCTCGATTAGTCCGAATTTGAGCAGATAGGTCCTGGCCCAGCCAACTCGGTTGCGCAACGTGGTTTGGCTGCCACTGGGCAGGGTTTCTTTCATCAGGCAACCAGATCGAGATAAAACAGGGGCTTATCTTGCCACAGCGACCTGCTTGGGGCCATGTTATCGGCTCGACCCTGTGCGCCAGCTTCCTTCTTGAACGTCCCTTGGCAGCCAGTTAGCGGCTTGAAAAAGCGAGCTTGATCCCGAGTCCGACAAACAGGGTGCCAATGCCCCGGTTGAGCCAGCGGCCGAGACGCTGTGACAACCGAACCCGGTGGCTGGCATAGACGGTGGTAAAGACCAGCAGGTGACACCAGATGATACCGCCCAGATTGAAGATGCAACCGAGCAGGATAAAGGCGAGGGCCTTGTCGGGGGCATCCGGTGCGATGAACTGGGGCACGAAGGCGAGGAAAAAGAGCGCGACTTTGGGATTGAGCACATTGGTCAGCACTCCCTGCCGGTAAATCTGGCCATAGGAAAGGACGGGCAGGGTGACCTCTCTCTCCATTGCACCCGTCGTTTGCTGGCGCAGCAGAGAGAACCCCAGATAGATGAGGTAAATGGCACCAGCCAGCTTGATAAGGGCAAACAACTCGGCCGACGCGCTGAGCAGAGCCGACAGACCGAGGGCCGCCGCCAGCACATGCACCATGACACCGGTGCCGATGCCAAGGGCCGCGACCGAACCGGCACGTCACCCTTGCGAGCCGCTGCGCAGCATGACCAGCAGGGAGTCCGGTCCCGGCATGATGTTGAGCAGCAGCCCCGAGACCATAAACAGTACAAGATCATGAATACCGAACATCATCCCTCCCCTCGTAAAGCAAAACCAAACAAAAAGGGCTCCGCAGAGCCCTCTTTACTTTCACTCTGCGGCAGCTGACGCGTCATCAGCTGCCCCGCCAGCCATCAGGGCCGCAGCGCCTTGTCTGCCCGCGAGATGCCGCAGACGCCGGAGCGCACCACTTCGATGATCTCGTTGGTCTGGGCCGCAGTCTTGATAAAGGCATCCAGCTTCTCGCTGGTACCCACCAGCTGTACCGTGTACTGCTCCGGGGTGACGTCGACGATCTGGCCACGGAAGATATCCGCCAGCCGTTTCAGCTCGTCACGGGCTCCACCGGCGGCGCGCGCCTTGACCAGCGCGATCTCCCGCTCGATATGCTCCCCTTCACTCAGGTCGCACACCTTGAGCACATCCACCAGCTTGTGCAGCTGCTTCTGGATCTGCTCCAGCACCCGCTCGTCACCCATGGTGACTATGGTCATGCGTGACAGGGTGGGATCCTCGGTCGGTGCCACCGTCAGGGTCTCGATGTTGTAGCCGCGCTGGGAGAAGAGGCCCACCACCCGGCTCAGGGCGCCGGATTCGTTCTCCAGCAGAACGGAAATTATATGTCTCATCAGGTTCTCTCCGTCTTGCTCAGCCACATCTCATCCATGGCACCAAACTTGATCTGCATCGGATAGACGTGCTCATCCGGGTCGACCGAGATATCCATGAACACCAGCCGATCCTTCATGGCGAAGGCTTTCTCCATGGCGCTCTCCAGCTCGGCCGGATCGCTCACCGCGATACCGACGTGGCCGTAGGCTTCCGCCAGTTTGACGAAGTCCGGCAGGGACTCCATGTAGGAGTGGCTGTGACGGCCGCCGTAGAACATCTTCTGCCACTGCTTGACCATGCCCAGCGCACGGTTGTTGATGGAGATGATCTTGATGGGCACCCCGTACTGCATGCAGGTCGAGAGCTCCTGAATGTTCATCTGCACCGAGCCGTCGCCGGTGACGCAGCAGACCACCGCATCCGGGTTGGCAAACTGGGCCCCCATGGCGGCCGGAATACCGAAGCCCATGGTGCCGAGGCCACCGGAGTTGATCCACTGGCGCGGTTTGGCAAACGGGTAGTAGAGGGCAGCAAACATCTGGTGCTGGCCGACGTCAGAGGCGACGAACGCCTCACCCTGAGTCACCTTGTAGAGGGTCTCGATCACCTGCTGCGGCTTGATCTGGCTGGCCGACTTTTCGTAGGCAAGGCAGTGACGGGAGCGCCACTGGTTGATCTGGCTCCACCAGTCCGCCAGCGCCTCCTTGTCGTTATCGAAGCCACACTCGCGGATCACCTCCAGCATCTGCTCCAGCACAGTCTCCACCGAGCCGACGATGGGCACATGGGCCTGCACCGTCTTGGAGATGGAGGTGGGGTCGATATCGATATGGACCACGGTGGCATTGGGGCAGAACTTGGCCACGTTGTTGGTGACGCGGTCATCGAAGCGGGCACCCACGGCGAAGATAAGATCCGAGTTGTGCATGGTCTTGTTAGCTTCGAAGGTACCGTGCATCCCCAGCATTCCGATGGATTGCGGATGGGTGCCCGGGAAGGCGCCCAACCCCATCAGGGTAGTGGTGACCGGCAGGTTCAGCAGCTCCGCAAGCTTGGTCACCAGATGGTCCGCATTGGCGTTGATGGCGCCGCCGCCCACGTACATCACCGGGCGCTGGGCATCCACCAGCAGCTTGGCTGCCCGCTTGATCTGCCCTTTATGGCCAGACTTGGTCGGGTTGTAGGAGCGCAGGGAGACCGTCTCGGGATACTGGTAAGGGAATTTCTCTTTCGGGTTCTGCACATCTTTGGGCAGATCCACCACCACCGGCCCCGGGCGGCCGCTGGCAGCAATGTAGTAGGCCTTCTTGATGGCCTCGGGAATATCGCTTGCCTTCTTGCACAGGAAGCTGTGCTTTACCACCGGGCGGGAGATACCGATCATGTCGGTCTCCTGGAACGCATCCTCACCGATCATGCTGGTCGGCACCTGGCCGGAGAGGATCACCAGCGGAATGGAATCCATATAGGCGGTGGCAATACCGGTAATGCAGTTGGTCGCTCCCGGGCCCGACGTTACCAGCACAGTCCCCACCTTGCCGGTGGAACGGGCGTAACCGTCAGCCATGTGAACCGCGGCTTGCTCGTGCCGCACCAAGACATGCTCCATCTTGCCGTTTTCGAAGAGAGCGTCATAGATGTCGAGCACTGAGCCACCAGGGTAGCCGAAGACGTGCTCAACTCCCTGATCTTCCAGCGCTCTAACCACCATCTGGGCGCCTGATAACATCTCCATGATAAAGCCCTCCAGGCTTTGCTCCGTTTAGCGAATCCCGCCGACGATGCCGTGCTTCCCGGCACGGCCCGATCCGTTTCTTGTTGTTATCTGAATGCAGATCGGCCCAATTCAGCCCCGTCGACAGTAGAAAAAAAGGATTTTTCCGTCATTCACCCGAAAATAGGGTGAAAAACCAACTTAACCCGCTTCATAACGCTTGTCCACGGCTTTATCTGACCAGAACAGTCATACATTTCAACCGGCTATTAACATTCAATGACTTGCCGCAGCGACCATGAGACAAAAGGGAAGGAAGTCGGGGAATGGCCAGCGGATCATTCCGCAGAGGGGAAAAACAGCCACAAAAAAGCCCACCGCTCAGCGGTGGGCTTGATGCCGAATGATGACTCAGTTGTCCTGATCCGGCTCCGCCAGCCAGATCTGCTGATCCGGATCGGTCTCTTCACTGACCGAAATGCTGACACCCATATCGAGCAACTCGTGCAGGGTGAGATTGTCAGCCAGGTTCATGACTTCGCCGTTTTCATTGGTAAAGCGCATTTGCTCCGTCCTCTCCTTGGTGGGATCGCCTTTCAGTCTAGTCAACAACGCTCACTTGCGATAACCAGCAACTGGATAAACAGTCGCCCCCATCCAGCTCGCTCAGGCGATCACTCACCTCCTCCGGAAACAGAGTGCGAGCCCAGAGCCGCCGCGACAGAGAGGCCACGCTCTCGTCAGGGCCCGCCGCCAGCCAGCGGGCCAGCTCCCCTGCTACATCGGGGTAACAGACAGCCCCGGGCGAGGCGCTGTCGAGCCAGGTGCGCACCAGATTGGCATCGAGCACATCCATCAGGGTCGCCAGCCCCATCATCTCGAGGGTCTTGCCATTGGTCAGCTGCTCAAACTGGCCGCCGAGGGGCTTGACCAGCAGCTTCTTGCCGAGGGTGAGCGCCTCGGAAGCCAGCTCGAAACCCGCGTTGGATATAACGCCGCGACAACCGGCCAGCACGGCGATAAACCCGTACCGCGATGGCGGTTCGAAGCGCAGGTTGCGCCATTGGCTGGGGGTACGAATGGCGGGATGAAAGCAGACGAAGCGCTGCTGACCAAAGCGCGACAACAGGGCGGCGATCGCCTCGGTCTGCTCGAACGGCAGATAGACCAGGATCTCGCCGTTATCCGGCGCAGCGGCGATGGGATCGATCACCGGCGGCAGCAAAGGGTGACCGAAGTGAAACCAGTGCAGCCCGAGCGGCTGATCCACAGGAGCAAAGTGGCGCATCAGCTGGCGGCTGACCCCATCCTCCCCCCAGCGCGGGATGGGCCAGTTGAAGCTGGCCTGATGGCTGACGGTGAGGCTCGGCTTGCCATAGCGGCGGGCGGCATGGGCGGTCAGCGGCTCAAAATCGCTCACCACCAGATCGTATTCGCTGCAATCGAGAGCCCGCAGATCCCGCCAGAAGGTGAGCGGCGAGGCGGCTTGCAGGGTGCGCCACGGAGAAACTCGCCCCTCGTGGCTGACAAAAGTGAGGCCGGGAAAGGCGCGGTAGGAGCCAAACTCCTCCATGTCGAAGTAGCGGTCAGCGGGGCGGCCGCTAAAGAGATAATCCACCTCGACCCCTGCCGTGCGCAGCGCCCGCGCCAGGGTGCGACTGCGACTGATATGGCCGTTGCCGGTGCCTTGCACCCCAAACAGTATCCTCATGAGTGGCTCCAGCCGAGCGCCAGCACGGCGCAACCGCCACCCAGCAGGGCACCGGCTACCAGATCACTCAGGTAGTGCACCCCGAGCAGCAACCGGGATGCTCCCACCAGCGCCGCCCAGCCAAACAGCAGGGGCGCCCAGAGCGGAAAGCCGGTGGCCAGTATGGTGGCCATCAGAAAAGCGGCGGCGGTGTGGCCGGAGGGGAGGCTGTAACGATCGGAGGGGGTGATAAAGACCGGCAAGCCGACCGGCCGTTGCCGTTTCAGGCTGTTTTTCAGCAGCAGATAGAGGGGCAGTTCGATGGCGAAGGCAAGCAGCGCCAGTCGCACCAGTTCCCGCTCTGCTTCCCCCTGCCACCAGAGCAGGGCGGCCAGCACGGCGTAAAGCGGGCCATCTCCGGTGCGGGAAATGAGACGACTCACCCTCGCCTGCTGCCGGTTGTAGCCGTGAAGCAGGCAGACCCGGCACACCTGCAGGTCCCATTGCTGGATCTTGTTCATATCCCCTCCTTCCCTGAATTCTGCTTGCAGAGTAAGAAAGCGGGATGACGTTACGTTGAACAAGGGATAACAGATTTATGAAAAAAGGGCCGAATGGCCCTTTATTAATCTCGATGTTGCGGCAAAATCAGTGGCTGCCGCGCAGACCGGTCTCCATCAGACGGCAGTTGTGGTCCGCCAGACGAGCCATGAAGTGCTCATCCACTTTCAGGCCAAACACCTGCTCGTAGAGATCTTTCATCACGAACGGCTGCCACATCATGCTGAGGAAGGAGATCTTCAGCATGTCGGGATCCAGGTTGTCACCCAGCTCACCATTGGACTTCATGGTTTCCAGCAGGGCATCGAACTGCGGCAGCTGGCGTTCCAGCAGGCGGTTCAGCACAAAATCCCGGCCCGGGCTCTTCTCGGTCGACAATGCGCTGGAGATGGCAGAGGTCAGCTCGCTGTTGGGCGCCATCACCTGATAGTAGGTGTTGAGCAGCTCGTTGAGGCTGTGATTGCTGTGTTCATCTTGCCAGGCATGGTCGAGGGGCTCGGCGACATCGCCCAGCACCGCTTTGTAAAGACCCTCTTTACTGCCGAAGTAGTAGTGGATCATTGCCAGATTGGAGCCAGCAAGCTCCGCGATTTCGCGTGTAGTTACCTTGCTATAGGGAGTATTGAGAAAACGCTCACGGGCGGCAGCAAGCAACTTGTCACGAATGTCAGAACGTCCGACCGGACGACCAGGTCTACGTTTTTCCATTTAACACCTCAGATAATTCAGCCAATGCTGATAAGTCGATCTGGTTGTGCAGAGAATAGAGCACAGCAGGAATGACCAGATAATCGGTCATGGGCCGAATATGGGACAAGGAAATTTGCAATCCTTTACAATCCGATTAAATACGTCAGCAGATTGCCCCTGACCTTCCGTGTTGACACAGCATAAAAATCTCGATATTGGTAAAAGCGTTATCGACTGGAAGGAATAACAACGTCATGCGTATCGCCACCCCGCTACTACTAATCTCCCTAATCGCGTTAACTCGCGCGGGATCCTTGTAGCCGGGCTAAGGCATAGCCGGAATTTACAAAAACCCGTGCACCCTGCACGGGTTTTTTTATGCCGCCGCAGGATGCACGTTACCGAACTTAGGAAGAGGGAAGTCACATGTCAGATCGGGTCATCATATTCGACACCACCTTGCGTGATGGTGAGCAGGCCCTGGCGGCCAGTTTGACAGTCAAGGAGAAGCTGCAGATCGCCCAGGCACTGGAGCGACTCGGTGTCGACGTCATGGAGGTGGGCTTCCCAGTCTCCTCTCCCGGCGATTTTCAATCGGTGCAGACCATCGCCCGCCACATCAAAAACAGCCGGGTCTGCGCCCTCGCCCGCGCCTTGCCCAAGGATATCGACGCCGCCGGCGAAGCCTTGCGGGTCGCCGAGGCGTTTCGCATCCATACCTTTATCTCCACCTCCTCCATCCATGTGGAGAGCAAGCTGAAAAAGAGCTTCGAGGATGTGCTGGAGATGGGGATCGGCGCCATCAAGCACGCCCTGCGCTACACCGATGATGTGGAGTTCTCCTGCGAGGATGCGGGCCGCACGCCGATCGATAATCTCTGCCGCATGGTGGAGGCCGCCATCAAGGCGGGGGCCCGTACCATCAATATCCCCGATACCGTGGGCTACACGGTACCGACCGAGTTCTCCGGCATCATCCACACCCTGTTCAACCGGGTCCCCAATATCGACAAGGCGATCATCTCGGTCCACTGCCACGATGATCTGGGGCTCTCGGTGGCCAACTCCATCGGCGCGGTGCAGATGGGGGCCCGCCAGATCGAGTGCACCATCAACGGCATCGGCGAACGGGCGGGCAACTGCTCGCTGGAAGAGGTGGCGATGATCCTCAAAACCCGCGCCGACCTGCTCGGGGTGCAAACCAATATCCGCCACAACGAAATTCATCGCACCAGCACGCTGGTCAGCCAGCTCTGCAACATGCCGGTGCAACCTAACAAGGCGATCGTCGGTGCCAATGCTTTCTCCCACAGCTCCGGCATCCATCAGGATGGGGTGCTCAAGGCGAAAAATACCTACGAAATCATCACTCCCGAGAGCATTGGCCTGACCCAGAACAACCTCAACATGACCTCCCGCTCCGGCCGCCACGTCATCAAGCACCGGATGGAGTCCATGGGGTACGCCGAGAGCAGCTACGACCTCGACCACCTCTACGGCAAATTCCTGACCCTGGCCGACAAGAAGGGTCAGGTGTTCGACTACGACCTCGAAGCGCTGGCCTTCTTCAGCCAGATCCACGAAGAGCCGGAGCACTTCAAACTGGAGTACCTCGGGGTGCAGAGCGGCAGCTCGGTACTGGCCACCGCCTCGGTCAAATTGAAGGTAGGACAGGATCTGATCTGCGAAGCGGCTACCGGCAACGGCCCGGTGGATGCGGTCTACCAGTGCATCAACCGCATCACCGGCTATGAGATCCGCATCGACAAATACGCCCTCAAGAGCAAGGGCGAAGGGGAAGATGCCCTCGGTCAGGTCGATATCGTCGCCGAGTACAAAGGGCGCAAATTCCACGGCATGGGACTGGCCACCGACATCATCGAATCCTCGGCCCACGCCCTGCTCCATGTGATCAACAGCATCTGGCGCGCCGATCAGGTGGCCGAGCAGATGGAGCGCAATAACAGCATCAAATCAGAAACCGTCTGAACAGGGCTCGGAACCAAACAGATGGAATGGAATGACAGCATCAAATCGGAAACCGTCTGAGCAGGACTCGCAGCCACACAGACGGCATGGAATGACAACATCGGGACGGGGAACGTCTGAACCGGGAACCGCGCGCAGCGTCGGGAAAAACGGGCAGAGGGATCTCAAAGACAATATCAGAATGGAGAGTGTATGAGCAGTTATCGGATTGCAGTATTGCCGGGTGACGGCATTGGCCCGGAAGTGATGGCCGAAGCCGTCAAGGTGCTGGAGAAGGTGCAGGCCAGGTTCGGCCTCGCCTTCGAGTATGATCACCATGACGTGGGCGGTATCGCCATCGACAACCACGGTACCCCGCTGCCGCAAAGCACGATCAAAGGTTGTGAAGCGGCCGATGCCGTGCTGTTTGGCTCGGTGGGCGGCCCGAAATGGGAACATCTGCCCCCCAACGATCAACCGGAACGCGGCGCCCTGCTGCCCCTGCGCGCCCACTTCAAGCTGTTCTGCAACCTGCGTCCGGCCCGTATTTACACCGGCCTCGAGCAATTCTCGCCGCTGCGGGCCGACATCTCCGATCGCGGTTTTGACATCGCCTGCGTGCGCGAGCTGACCGGCGGCATCTACTTCGGTCAGCCCAAGGGGCGTGAAGGGGAGGGCCCCACCGAGAAAGCATTCGACACCGAGGTGTACCACCGCTTCGAGATCGAGCGCATCGCCAAGATAGCGTTCGAGTCGGCCCGGGTTCGCAAGGCCAAGGTCACCTCCATCGACAAGGCCAACGTGCTCGCCTCCTCCATTCTGTGGCGCGAGGTGGTGACACAAGTCGCCAAGTCCTATCCGGACGTAACCCTCAACCATATGTACATCGATAACGCCACCATGCAGCTCATCAAGGATCCGTCCCAGTTCGACGTGCTGCTCTGCTCCAACCTGTTTGGCGACATTCTCTCCGACGAGTGTGCCATGATCACTGGCTCCATGGGGCTGCTCCCCTCCGCCAGCCTCAACGAATCGGGTTTCGGCCTGTTCGAACCGGCCGGTGGCTCGGCCCCGGATATCGCCGGCAAAGGGATTTCCAACCCCATCGCCCAGATCCTCTCCGCCGCCCTGATGCTGCGCTACAGCCTGGGCCAGGAAGCCGCAGCTCAAGCCATCGAGCAGGCCGTGGCCCAGACCCTGGCCGAGGGTTACTTCACCGCCGACCTGCATCAGGCCAGCGCCCGCCATCCGGTGCAGAGCACGTCCGAGATGGGTAGCCAGATCGCCGCCCGGATCTGAGCCGCATAACAGAGAACAAGGAAGAGAGAAGCAATGGCCAAGACCCTCTATCAGAAAGTATTCGACGCCCACGTGGTGCGGGAAGTGGAAGGGGAAACCCCCCTCATCTACATCGACCGCCACCTGGTGCATGAAGTGACCAGCCCGCAGGCATTCGACGGCCTGCGCGCCATGAGCCGCCAGCTGCGTCGCCCGGATCTGACCTGGGCCACCATGGATCACAATGTCTCCACCACCACCAAGGACATCGCCGCCTCCGGCGAGATGGCCCGCATCCAGATGGAGACGCTGGCCGCCAACTGCAAGGAGTTCGGTGTTCGTCTCTACGATCTCAACCACAAATATCAGGGGATCGTCCATGTGATGGGCCCCGAGCTCGGCATTACCCTGCCCGGTACCACCATCGTCTGCGGCGACTCCCACACCGCCACCCATGGTGCCTTCGGCTCGCTGGCGTTCGGCATCGGCACTTCCGAAGTGGAGCATGTGATGGCCACCCAGACCCTGAAACAGGGCCGCGCCAAGACCATGCGCATTTCGGTCAACGGCAAGCTGGCCGAGGGTATCAGTGCCAAGGACGTGGTGTTGGCCATCATAGGTAAGGTCGGCCACGCCGGTGGTACCGGTTATGTGGTGGAGTTCGCCGGCGAAGCCATCGAAGGGCTCACCATGGAAGGACGGATGACGGTGTGCAACATGGCCATCGAGCTCGGCGCCAAGGCGGGCATGATAGCCCCCGACCAGACCACCATCGACTACATTCGCGGCAAGGAGTTCGCCCCCAAAGGCGAGGCGCTGGAGCAGGCCATCGCCTACTGGCAGAGCCTCAAGAGCGATGAAGGTGCCCGTTTCGATGCCGAAGTGGTGCTGGACGCCGCTGATATCGCCCCGCAGGTCACCTGGGGGACCAATCCGGGTCAGGTGATTGCCGTTAATGAACCCATTCCGGCGCCGGAATCCTTCAGCGATCTGATGGAGCAGCAGTCCGCCCGCAAGGCGCTCGCCTACATGGACTTGCAACCGGGTCAGAAGCTCTCCGACGTCGCCATCGACAAGGTGTTTATCGGGTCGTGCACCAACAGCCGCATCGAGGATCTGCGTGCTGCCGCCGCCATCGCCCGCGGTCGCAAGGTAGCCGCTGGCGTGCAGGCGCTGGTGGTGCCGGGCTCCGAGCAGGTGAAGGCGCAGGCCGAAGCCGAGGGTCTGGACAAGATCTTCATCGAGGCCGGTTTTGAGTGGCGCCTGCCCGGCTGCTCCATGTGTCTGGCGATGAACAACGACCGGCTGCAACCGGGGGAGCGCTGCGCCTCCACCAGCAACCGCAACTTCGAAGGACGTCAGGGCCGTGCCGGCCGCACCCATCTGGTGAGTCCGGCCATGGCCGCCGCCGCCGCCGTCACCGGCCGCTTCGCCGACATTCGTGCACTGTAAGAGGACATTTCGATGACAGGATTCAAACAGCATAAAGGGATCGTCGTCCCCCTCGACAGCGCCAACGTCGACACCGACGCCATCATTCCCAAACAGTTTTTGCAAAAAGTAAACCGCATCGGTTTTGGCAAGCACCTGTTCCACGACTGGCGCTTCCTCGACGATGCCGGCCAGCAGCCCAACCCCGAGTTTGTACTGAACCAGCCGCAATTCGCCGGTGCCAGCATTCTGCTGGCCCGCGAGAACTTCGGCTGCGGCTCGAGCCGCGAGCACGCTCCCTGGGCGCTGGCCGACTACGGCTTCAAGACCATCATTGCCCCGAGCTTTGCCGACATTTTCTACGGCAACGCCATCAACAATGGCATGGTGCCGGTACGCCTGAAGGAGGAAGAGGTCGACGCCCTGTTCCAGCTGGTGGCCGCCAAACCGGGCATCCAGATTGAAGTGGATCTGGAGGCCAATCAGGTGCGCGCCGGTGAGCTCAGTTTCGGTTTCGAGATCGACGAGTTCCGCCGTTACTGCCTGCTCAACGGGCTGGATGCCATCGGTCTGACCCTGCAGCACGAGGCCGCCATCAGCGCCTTCGAGGCGAAGCAGCCAAGCTGGATTTAACGCGCCAGTTGCAAAAAAACGAGTAGAATCAACAGGGAGCTTCGGCTCCCTGTTTTACTGTCCGCTACGCTTCCCAATTTGGGCCACCGGAACTGGCCCGTGCCACAGGAAAGGATGATGAAGAGACCGACGGCAATTCCTCTGCTCTGTGCCCTGCTGCTTGCCCTGCCTGCGGGGGCCAGCCAAACCAGCTTCAACAACAGCCTCGGCCAGATCAGCGTCGGCTGGCAGGATAGCGAAGGCAAACCCCAACAGCTCACCTACCGGCTCGAACAGGGCAAGTTGCCGCCCCTTATCGCCTATCGTCCGGCGAGAATGCAGGAGGAGGTGTTGCAGGTGTTGCTGCGGGAGGTGCGCCAGAACTACCCCGAGGTGCAGTTCACCCTCGCTCGTCCCTCGCTGGAGCTGCATCTGAAAAGCCGCAATCAGGACAAGGCGCGCGAGGCGATGGCCTTTCTGCAATCCAAGCGGAGCAAAGAGGAGCTGGCGTGGCTGACCAAACACTACTTCCAGTACTTCAACACCCCGGACGGGCAGCTGGCGGTGAAGCAGGATCATGTGCGCATCGCGCTGGAGAGTCGCAGCGGGCTGGCTCCACTGGCGGATCAACTCAAGCAGCAAGGCAGTACCGAAACGGAAGCGCGCCAGAAGACCGTGGCCCATATGCTCACCTTTATCCAGAGCATCCCCTATCAGCAGCTCGACAGCCTGAATGGAAGACAGGGCAAGGGCTTTCTCCCGCCCCGTCAGGTGCTGGAGCAGAACCGGGGGGACTGCGACAGCAAGGTAACCCTGATGGCCGCCATGCTGGCTCAGCTCTTTCCCGAGCTGAAACAGGCCATGGTGTTCGTCCCCGGCCATGCCCTGCTGGCCGTTGACCTGCCCGCCAAGCCGGGGGATGTGACCCTCAACTGGCAGGGGCAAAACTACCTGCTGCTCGAACCTACCGGTCCCGCTACCTTGCCTGCAGGCCAAATAGCATCGACCAGCAAAACGCTGGTCGATAGCAAGCAGTTGAGTGTGCAGCCGGTTCAGGAAAAAGGCTAATCCCCTCCCTCTGCCGATGGGGAGAGAGGATTAACCCTGAGGCAGAAACTCTACCGCCAGCAGCAACCCGCTCTCCTCCTCCAGCACCCGGATAATACGGGCATGGGCTTCAAAGGGGGGCAACAGGTTGTTGTTGGTGGCAAGACTGATCCGGATGGGCTGATTGATGTCGAGCTGGTGTTCAGAGACCGCAATCCCCATGCCGTTGGCACTGAGATCCCGGCAGATCCCCTCCAGCACCAGCTGCTGCTGATAGACGGTGACCGGAGCATTGATGACCATGCGCGCAAAGGCACGCCTTTCCTTGGTATTGGTAAGCACGCGAACATCCTCTGTTGGGTGGGCGTCATCTCATGGGTATTGCACAATTGTGCTGGTCTACCCAAAAGAACGTTAATACAATGCGGTTCGTTTCTCAAACGGGGTGCGGTTTACCGCTGAGATTATACCCGTGTACCTGATCCAGATAATGCTGGCGGAGGAATTTGAGGCATGGCGCTCATTTTTTGCGCCCTCACCCGCTGGCACCTCGTTATTAACAAGTAATAGGGAGTGCCACCCATGAAGACCCTGCTGCTGGTCACCACCGGCCTGCTGTCGGCCAATGTGTTCGCCGCCGACACCCTCACCGTCTATACCTACAGCTCTTTCACTGCCGAGTGGGGTCCGGGGCCCAAGATCAAACAGGCCTTCGAAAAAGAGTGCGGCTGCACCCTCAATCTGGTTCCCCTCGAAGATGGGGTCGCCATCCTCAACCGGCTGCGGCTGGAGGGCAACCACAGCAAAGCCGATCTGGTGCTGGGGCTCGATGATGCTCTCATCAGCGAAGCCAAGCAGAGCGGCCTGTTCGCCCCCCATCCTGCCAAGCTGGATGGCATCAAGGTGCCGGGTGGCTGGCAGGATGACACCTTCGTCCCCTACGACTACGGCTACTTCGCCTTCGTCTATGACAAAGACAAACTCAAGCAGCCGCCCAAGAGCCTGAAAGAGCTGGTGGAGCGTCCCGACCTCAAGGTGATCTATCAGGATCCCCGCACCTCAACCCCGGGGCAGGGGCTGATGCTGTGGATGAAGTCTGTCTACGGCGACAAGGCGCCTGCCGCCTGGGCCGAGCTTGCCAAAAAGACGGTCACCGTCACCAAGGGGTGGTCAGAGGCTTATGGCATGTTCCTCGATGGCGAAGCGGACATGGTGCTCTCCTACACCACATCTCCGGCCTATCACCTGATTGCCGAGAACAAGCCCCAGTATCAGGCTGCCGCCTTCGAAGAGGGTCACTACCGTCAGGTAGAAGTGGCCGCCAAGCTGAAGAGCGCCAAACAGGAGAAGCTGGCTGACCAGTTCCTGCAATTTATGGTGAGCCCCGCCTTCCAGAACGAGATCCCGACCGGCAACTGGATGTATCCGGTGATCGACACGCCGCTGCCCAAGGGCTTCGAGCAGATGATCACCGTAGCCAAGCCGCTCGCCTTCAGCAGCGATGAGGTGGCCGCCAATCGCAAAGGGTGGATCCGCGAGTGGCTGCAAGCCGTCACCCAGTGAGCCGTTATCTGAAACCACAGGCTCGTCCCCTCTGGTGGCTGCCGGGCAGTGCAGCCACCCTGTTGATCCTGCTGTTATCCCTCGGGCCGCTCGCGGCCCTGCTGTTGCAGGCCGGTTCGCTGGCCCCCCGCACCCTGATCGCAGATCCTTATCTGCGCCATGTGCTGGGCTTCAGTCTGGGGCAGGCGTTGCTCTCCACCGTGCTCAGTCTCGGGCTGGCCATTCCGGTGGCCCGCGCGCTGGCGCGGCGGCGCTTCGTTGGCCGCACCCTGCTGATTAAACTATTTGGTCTCTCGCTGGTGCTGCCGGTCATCATCGCCATCTTCGGTATCGTGGCTGTCCACGGCAAACAGGGATGGCTGCCGCAGCTGCTGCGCACCTTGGGGCTGGCTCCCGGCAATTATCTCTACGGCCTGTTCGGTATCCTGCTGGCCCATGTCTTCTTCAATATGCCGCTGGCGGCACGCCTGATGCTGCAGAGCATAGAGAGCATCCCCGAATCGAGCTGGCGCCTCGCCAGCCAGCTCGGCATGCGCTCATCCCATATCTTCCGGCTGCTGGAGTGGCCGCTGATCCGCGGTATATTGCCGGGGCTGGCCAGCCTCATTTTTATGCTCTGCTTCACCAGCTTCACTACCGTGCTGGCGCTGGGCGGCGGCCCCAAGTCCACCACCCTGGAGGTGGCCGTCTATCAGGCGCTGCGCTTTGACTTCGATCTCGCCACCGCGGGCGGATTGGCGCTGGTGCAGCTCATCCTGACCGCCGCCCTGCTCGCCCTGCAGCACAAGCTGCAGAGTACCCCGGCCAGTCGGGTGACTCCCCGTCGTCCCTGCCAGCGGCCGGACCGTCATCAGCTGGGCACGGCCGTGGTGGATCTGCTCTCGCTCGGTATCGGCCTCGCCATCTTTCTGCCACCGCTGCTTGCCATCGTCGTCGCCGGCCTCCACCCCGGCCTGCTGACGGCGCTCACTTCCGCCAAGCTGTGGCAGGCGAGCGGCCAGTCGCTGTTGATTGCACTGGCGGCAGGCACCCTGGCTACCCTGCTCGGTGGCGCACTGCTGCTCACCAGCCGTCATCTGCGAGTACGGGCTCGCAAGCGACGGGCTGCTGCCCTGTGGGAGGCCAGCGGCTCGATGATCCTGATGATCCCGGCCGTGGTGCTCTCTACCGGTCTCTTCATCCTGTTTATGCCCTTTGCCGACGTGTTCGCCCTCGGCCCCTGGCTGGTGGTGCTGGTCAACGCCCTGATGGCGCTGCCCTATGTGATGCGCACCCTCTCCGCCCCCATGCAACTGGTGGTGCGCCAATACGATCGGCTGGCGGACAGTCTGGGGGTTCGCGGCCTGCATCGCCTGCGACTGGTGGAGTGGCCGCTGCTGCGCCGCCCGCTGGCACTGGCGATGGCGCTGTCGATGATCCTCTCGCTGGGGGATCTTGGCGCCATCGCCATGTTTGGCAGTCAGGAGCTCACCACTCTGCCCTGGCTGCTCTACCAGCAGCTCGGCAGTTATCGGCTGACCGAGGCAGCCGCCACCGCCCTGCTGCTGCTGACACTCTGTTTCTCCCTGTTCTGGCTGGTGGAACGGGGGCTTGGAGGAAAACATGCTGAACATTGATACGCTGGTGACCAGCTACCCCGACTGGCGCGTCAGCTTCAGCGCGAAGCTGCCCAAAGGGGAGATCACCGCGCTGATTGGCCCAAGCGGCGCGGGCAAGTCGACCCTGCTCGGGATGATCGCCGGCTTCGTGCCGGTGGAATCAGGCCGTCTCAGCTTCGATGGCGAAGATCTGCTGCCGTTGGGCCCCGCCGAGCGACCAGTCACCACCCTGTTTCAGGATCACAACCTGTTCCTCCACCTTTCGGTGTTCGACAACATCGCCATCGGCTTGCACCCGGGTCTGCGCCTGAGTGCAGCCCAACGGGCACAGGTGATCGATGCAGCCGCACGGGTTGGTCTTGGCGAGATGTTAAACCGCCAGCCTGAACAGCTCTCCGGCGGCCAGCAGCAGCGAGTCGGGCTGGCTCGCGCGCTGGTGCGCGGCAAACCGCTGCTGCTGCTGGATGAGCCCTTCTCTGCCCTCGATCCCGCCCTGCGCCGGGAGATGCTGGCGGAAGTGGCGAGGCTAGCCTGCGAACAGGGCATTACCGTACTGATGGTCTCCCACAATCCGGAAGATGCCCAGCTGATTGCCGATCAGGTGCTGTTTGTGGACGAGGGGCGGATCGCCCTGCAGGGAAAGCCGGATATTCTGCAAAACAGCGATCATCCCGGGCTACTACGCTATCTGGGTCGTACGCAGGGCTCATGACCGGCGACGGGCTCAAAAAAGGGGAAGCCGGATGGCTTCCCCTTTCACATGCAGAGCTCCCGTTAAATCAGAGATTTTCCTCGGCGAACGAAGCCAGTCGGCTGCGCACCACGCCGTTGAGGAAGATGTTGGCACTGCCGTCAAAATCCTTGAAGCGCTCGACGATGTAGGTGAGACCCGAGGTCACCGGGCTCAGGTAGTTGGAGTCGATCTGGGCCAGGTTACCGGAGCAGACGATCTTGGTGCCCTCGCCGCAGCGGGTGATGATGGTCTTGATCTGGGACGCGGTCAGGTTCTGGCACTCATCCAGCAACACGAAGGTGTTCTGGATGCTGCGCCCGCGCATGAAGTTGACCGATTTGAACTGGATATTGGCCTTCTCCATGATGTAGCTGAGCGAGCCGCTCATGTTCTCGTCCTGCTTATGCAGCACCTCCAGGGTGTCGGTCACCGCCGCCAACCAGGGCATCATCTTCTCCTCTTCGGTGCCGGGCAGAAAGCCGATGCTTTCAGCAATTTCCGGGGTATTCCGGGTGACGATCACCTTCTCGTAAATGCCCTTCTCAATCACCAGCTCCAGCGCAGCAGCCATTGCCAGCAAGGTCTTGCCGCAACCGGCCGGGCCGGTCAGGATCACCAGATCGATGTGCGGATCGAGCAGTGCATCCAGCGCCATCCCCTGATAGACGTTCTTGGGATGGACACCCCACGCCTTGCGGGACATCAGTCGCTCGCGACCCAGATCCTTGATGCGGATTTTGTTGCCGTCGTGACTGAGCACCCGGGCTGCGAAGAAATTCTCTTCATCCACCAGATACTGGTTTACGTGAACCCCCTCCAGCAGGTTGGCATCGATCACATGGATGGTGTCGCGGCCGTGGGTCTCGCTCTCACACTCGCCAACCCGCTCCCAGAAGCTGCCGGGCACCACCTGAAAACCCTTGGCCAGCAGGCGGATATCATCGATCAACTGGTCACTACGGTAATCTTCAACGTGAGCAAGCCCGGCCCCTTTGGCTTTGAGGCGCATGTTGATGTCTTTGGTGACCAGCACCACCTGACGCTTCAACTCGTGCTTTTGCAGATAGAGGGCCGCGTTGATGATGCGGTTGTCGGCCTCCTTGTCGGTAAACACCTCGGCATCCTGCGGCAGATGGTGATCGCTGAAGATGCAGATATTGCCGCTCGCTTCGCCAGCCAGCGGCACGCCCTGGGTGATCTGATCCGGGGTTGCATCGCGGAAGACATCTTCCAGCGCACGAATGGCCACCCGCGCGTCGCGGCTGACATCCTTGTTGCGATCCTTGATGTTATCGAGCTCTTCCAGCACCGTCATGGGGATGAGCACGTCGTGCTCTTTGAAGGAGTAGATAGCGAGGGGTTCGTGAAGCAGAACGTTGGTATCCAGGATAAACAGCTTTCGGTCCGTATTGTCCATAAGCATCCTCCTTGGCACTGAAGGGCCACGCGTGTGAATCTCAGATGTCATTGAAACCACACGGCCGTGACAGTTTTATTACCCTCAACGCTACGCCCGATTTTACTATCGCGCAACAAATCACTTGGCCGCCTGATGTGATTGCGCATAAAAACAGCAATAAAAAGACCGGCACTGTGGCCGGTCTTTTTTCTATCGTTCAACTACTTGGGCATGTCTGTCAGCCACACTTGGAGTCGCCACAGTTGAGGCTGGTCATGCAACCCGAAGCGCAGCAACAGCATGACTACAGCCAGCAAGCCGAAATTCGGCGCCTCAAGGCTGAACTGCGTCGCGTCACCGATGAGCGAGATAT
>NZ_JBFODV010000222.1:0-17145 GCF_040908495.1 Aeromonas sp. R1-1
CGTTGAAATACAGAACCCCCGATGCGGTACATAGGGGGTTCTGAGTAGAGAAATGCTAGTTGAAAATGTGTAAACCTATTTCAGGACTAGACACACTCAACAGAACCACCCGGCTGGCCTCACAGAGACAAGATCCACAGCTATCTCTGAGTGGATCCATTATCCCCAAGCTTTATCCATATTTATCCACACCCTTTGGCGGTAGAATCCGGCTTTCCGTTTCTTTGTCTGAAATCAGGATCCATTCCATGGCCAAACTCAATCTCGTCGTCGGCTCCATGCTGGGCGCCGCCGAATATGTCGCAGACCACGTCGCCAACCAGCTGGAACAGGCTGGCCACCAGACCCGGATCCACAACCCGGCCAAGCTGGCAGAGGTGCTGGATGATGCGGGATCCATCCTGCTGGTGGTCACTTCCACCCATGGTGCCGGGGATGTGCCCGACAACCTGCAACCCTTCGCCAAGGATCTTGCCGAGCAGCATCCGGATCTTAATTCATTGAAATATGGCGTGATCGCCCTTGGTGACAGCAGTTATGACACCTTTTGCCAGGGTGGCAAGACGCTGGATCGGCTGCTGGCCGAGTGCGGTGCCAGCCGGATCGGCGAGCGGCTCGACATCGATGTGACCCAACACGAGATCCCCGAAGATGCCGCAGAAGTGTGGATCCGCGACTGGATGACGATGATCGCCTGATCAGCGTGCGGGAGATCCTGAAAAAAAGCTTGATCTCCCCACTTATCCCCAGATCGACTATCCACCATGTTATTAACAGATTGATCCGGGGGAGTTGTTCTACAATGTTACCCACAACGCCCAGGGGCAATGTGCATAACTACGGTGTAAAGCTCTGCAAAACCTATAGTTATCCATGTATTAGATCCAGACCGACAGACCTCTGTGTATAAAAGTCCTGGTTATCCCCTCGTTCACTGAGCCAGGATCCAAGCTTTTCCACAAGCTAGGATCGTCCTTAAATTAATGATCTTAATGATCAAAAAGTGCTTATCAACAGAAAGGGCGGATCCTAATAAGAGATCCAGTAAAAGATCGATCTAAAGATCCTTAAGATCTAATTAGTGGATCCTCCCTTCATACTGAACGTTAAGTAGACGTTCCCCTCAGGACGCGAAACAGATAGAATGTTCCGCCCTTTAGCCCAGGCAAATAAAGATCTTCAGGCGTGCAGATCAAGGTGATCCCAATGCAATATCATGAACAATTTGATGTGATCGTCGTCGGTGGCGGTCATGCCGGAACCGAAGCAGCAACAGCGGCAGCCCGTATGGGCATGAACACCCTGTTGCTGACCCACAATATCGATACGCTGGGACACATGTCCTGTAATCCGGCGATCGGCGGGATCGGCAAGGGACACCTGGTCAGGGAAGTTGACGCACTCGGCGGGATCATGGCGCGTGCCATCGATCTTGGCGGGATCCAGTTCCGCACCCTAAACTCCTCCAAGGGCCCGGCAGTGCGAGCCACTCGTGCCCAGGCGGATCGCCTGCTCTACAAGGCCGTCGTTCGCCAGATGCTGGAGAACTACCCGAACCTGAAGATCTTCCAGCAAGCCTGTGACGATCTGATTATGGACGGGGATCGTGTTGCCGGTGTGGTCACCCAGAGCGGGATCCGCATCAGTGGCAAGACAGTGGTGCTGACGGTCGGTACCTTCCTGAACGGTTTGATCCACATCGGAATGGAAAACTACAAGGGCGGCCGTGCCGGGGATCCTCCCTCGATCGCATTGGCCCAGCGCCTGCGCGAACTGCCGCTGCGCATCGATCGCCTCAAGACGGGCACCCCTCCGCGCATCGATGCTCGCAGTGTCGATTTCTCCGTCATGCAGGAACAGCATGGCGACGATCCGCGCCCCGTCTTCTCGTTTATCGGCAATGCCAGCCAGCATCCCCGTCAGGTGCCCTGCTACGTCACCCACACCAACGAGCGTACCCACGAGGTGATCCGCAATAACCTGGATCGCAGCCCCATGTACGCCGGGGTGATCGAGGGGATCGGCCCGCGCTACTGCCCGTCGATCGAAGACAAGATCACCCGTTTCGCCGACAAGACTGCGCACCAGATCTTCGTCGAACCGGAAGGTCTGACCACCCACGAACTCTATCCGAACGGGATCTCCACCAGCCTGCCGTTTGACGTGCAGGTGCAGATCGTCCGTTCCGTGCGCGGCTTCGAGAACGCCCACATCACCCGCCCCGGCTATGCCATCGAATATGATTTCTTCGATCCGCGGGATCTCAAGGCCAATATGGAGAGCAAGTGCATTCCAAACCTGTTCTTCGCTGGCCAGATCAACGGGACGACCGGTTACGAAGAGGCGGCGGCACAAGGCCTGATGGCCGGTCTGAACGCGGCCTTGCGTGCCCAGGACAAGGATCCCTGGAACCCGCGTCGGGATCAGGCCTACATGGGCGTGATGATGGATGATCTCTCCACCCTGGGGACCCGCGAGCCTTACCGCATGTTCACCAGCCGCGCCGAATATCGCCTGCTGCTGCGGGAAGACAACGCCGATATCCGCCTGACTGCCATCGGTCGCGAACTGGGTCTGGTGGATGACGAGCGCTGGAGCAAATTCAACGCCAAGATGGAACAGGTCGAGCTGGAGCATCAGCGCATGCGTTCAACCTGGATCCACCCGCAACATCCGTCACTGGAGGCAGTCAACGCCCTGGTCAACACCCCGCTGACCCGCGAACAGAGTCTGGAAGAGCTGCTGCGTCGCCCCGAGGTGACCTATGATGCGCTGATGGCCATCGAAGGGGTTGGCCCTTCCGTGACTGATCCTGCCGCGGCCGAACAGGTTGAGATCCAGATCAAGTACGCCGGTTACATCGAGCGTCAGCACGATGAAGTGGAAAAGCAGCTACGCAACGAGAACACCTTGCTGCCGCTGGATCTGGATTATCGCGAGGTGAACGGCCTCTCCAACGAGGTGAAAGCCAAGCTGAACGATGCCAAGCCGCAGACCATTGGTCAGGCTTCCCGCATCTCCGGCATCACCCCGGCGGCCATCTCCATCCTGCTGGTTCACCTGAAAAAACACGGCCTGCTGCGTAAAACCGCCTGAGGAATCCCATGCTGGAAAGATTGAACGGCCTGCTCAAGCAGGCCGAAATTGTTATCACCGATACCCAAAAGAGCCAACTGGTGCAGTTGGTCGAGTTGCTGCACAAGTGGAACAAGGCTTACAATCTCACCTCGGTGCGAGATCCGGACGCCATGCTGGTCAAGCATATCCTCGATAGCCTGGTGGTAAGCCCCCACTTGCACGGTGAGCGCTTCATCGATGTGGGGACAGGTCCCGGCCTGCCGGGATTGCCGCTGGCGATCATCAATCCGGACAAGCAGTTCGTCCTGCTCGACAGTCTGGGCAAGCGGATCAACTTCATCCGCCAGGTGATCCAGGAGCTGGGTCTGACCAATGTGACGCCGGTCAAATCCCGGGTTGAAGAGTATCAACCCGAGGTGGGATTTGATGGTGTACTGAGTCGGGCATTTGCCTCGCTGGAGGACATGCTGAGCTGGTGTCACCACCTGCCGTCAGAACAGGGCTGCTTCCTGGCACTCAAGGGACAATATCCCGAGCAGGAGCTGGCCCAGTTGCCTGCCAATATCCGTCTGGTAGCCTGTCATGAGTTGCGGGTGCCGGAGCTGGAAGGCGAACGTCATCTGCTGGAATTCAAACATATCCAGCCCGAATAGGGTCGCAGTTTCATTTAGGGGATCGTGTGGGAAAAGTCATCGCCATAGCCAACCAGAAGGGGGGAGTGGGTAAAACCACCACCTGTGTGAATCTGGCCGCCTCCATGGCTGCCACCCGGCGCAAGGTGCTGGTGATCGATCTGGATCCGCAGGGCAATGCCACCATGGGCAGCGGTGTCGACAAGTATGACGTCGAGCGCACCGCCTATGAGTTGCTGATCGAGGATGCCCCCATCAGCGAAGTGATCATCCCCGAAACCACCGGGGGCTATCACCTGATTGCCGCCAACGCCGACGTGACCGCGGCCGAAATCCGTCTGATGGAATTTTTCGCCCGCGAAATCCGCCTGCGCAATGCGCTGGCTTCGGTGCGGGACAAATACGACTACGTCTTCATCGACTGCCCGCCCTCTCTCAACATGCTGACCGTGAACGCCATGGCCGCCGCCGACTCCGTGCTGGTGCCCATGCAGTGCGAATATTACGCGCTGGAGGGGCTCACCGCCCTGGTCGACACCATCAGCAAGCTGGCCGCCGTGGTCAATCCGGAGCTCAAGATCGAAGGGGTGCTGCGCACCATGTTCGATCACCGCAACCGGCTGGCCAATGATGTGTCCGATCAGCTAAAACAGCACTTTGGCGACAAAGTCTACCGCACCATCATTCCCCGCAACGTTAGACTGGCTGAGGCCCCGAGTTTCGGTGCCCCGGCCATGCACTATGACAAATCATCGGTGGGCGCCAAGGCCTACCTGGCACTGGCTGGCGAGATCCTGCGCCGCCAGGAGCAGGAACGTCAGGCGACCATCGCAGACCGAGAGAGCATATGACTCCGAAAAAACGTGGACTGGGCAAGGGGCTGGATGCCCTGCTCAGTACCAGCACGGCTGCCCGCCAGAAACAGGTGATGAGCGATCAACGTACTGAAGAGGCCATGGCCCCCACCAATCAGGGCGAGCTGCGCAAGCTGCCGGTGGAGTGGTTGCAGTCCGGCAAGTACCAGCCCCGCAAGGACATGTCCCAGGATGCACTGGAAGAGCTTGCCAACTCCATCCGCGCTCAGGGGGTGATCCAGCCCATCGTGGTACGCCCTCTCGGCGAACAATCCTTCGAAATCATCGCCGGTGAACGGCGCTGGCGCGCGTCCCAGCTGGCGCGGCTCGAGGTGGTGCCCTGTATCGTCAAGGATGTACCCGACGAGGCTGCCGTCGCCATCGCGCTGATTGAGAATATTCAGCGGGAAGACCTCAATGCCATCGAAGAGGCGGTCGCTCTACAAAGACTGCTGACCGAATTTGAACTCACCCACCAGCAGGTGGCCGAGGCGGTGGGCAAGTCCCGCACCACGGTGACCAACCTGTTGCGTCTCAACCAGCTCAACGACGACGTGAAGCGTTTCGTCGAGCATGGCGACCTCGACATGGGCCATGCCCGTGCCCTGCTGGCCCTGAGCGGCCAGGCCCAGTCTGAACTGGCCAAGCTGGTTGCCCAGAAAGGGCTGACTGTACGCGATACCGAGAAGCTGGTGCAAAAAGCGCTCGAACCGGCAAAAGCCAGGGTCGAACCGGCCCGTGATCCACAGATCGGCTACCTGGAGCGCCAACTGGCAGAAAAAATAGGCAATCAGGTGCAACTTCAGCCTGGCAAGCGGGATAGCGGGAAGTTAGTAATAAGTTACGAGAATTTGTCCGATTTGGACCGTATATTGGGCTATTTTGGCGTGTCGGAATCGTGATTTTTACGCTTTTTGTAGTAATAAAACATCCATTCCTTTTGATATGACCATAACCCTGATTTGCCGCGGAAAGCCGCAAAAATTAAGGATTTTTGTCATATTGCAATAGCTGCCCTCAAGGGTATAATTTGACCGGCTTTAAGAGCTGTTAACATGGGGTCTTCGGATCCCGATTTTTTACAGTTCTGTAATGTTCAGGGGTAGGTTGGTGAAGCAGAAAATAGCCTTGGAAGGTTTGACACAGGCCTTGGTTATGCTCGTTTGTCAGCTCATCCTGATCCTGGCGATGAGTGCCGTCTGGTTTTACCTGACTGGTGCCAGCGCCGGTTATTCCGCCCTCTACGGAGGGGGGATGTACTGGGTTCCTCAAGCCTTGTTTACTGTCTGGGTGCTGCGCCGCAAGGTGACAACCGAGAGTGTGGGCCTGGTTTTGCGGGACTTTTATGGTGGGGCAGGGATTAAGCTCATTTCTACAACAGGTCTATTCGCCCTGATGTTTGGTGCGGGAGTCGAGGTCGTTACCGTCTCGTTTTTCGCCACTTATATCCTCGCCCTCGTTGTACAGTGGATGGTTTCATTCACGCTTAACAACCACTATTAGGAAAACTCATGTCTGCAACCGGAGAAGTCCTGACTCCTCAGGGATATATCTCCCACCACCTGACCCACCTTCAAGTCGGGTCCGGGTTCTGGACGGTCAATATCGACTCAATGGTATTTTCCGTCGTGCTAGGCGCCCTGTTTATCCTGCTGTTCCGCAAAGTAGCCGTTAACGCTACCAGCGGGGTGCCGGGTAAGCTGCAGTGCTTTGTGGAGATGCTGGTCGAGTTTGTGAATGGTAACGTCAAAGACATCTTTCACGGTCGCAACAAGGTCATCGCACCTTTGGGACTGACGGTGTTTGTGTGGATCTTCCTGATGAACTTCATGGATCTGATCCCCGTTGACTTTATCCCTCACGCTGCACAATTGATGGGTATTCCCTATCTGCGTGTGGTTCCCTCTGCTGACGTTAACATCACCATGTCCATGGCTTTGGGCGTGTTCTTCTTGATCCTGTATTACAGCATCAAGGTCAAGGGTATCGGCGGGTTTGTGAAGGAGCTGACGCTTCAGCCTTTCAACCACCCGGCGGCCATCCCGGTTAACCTCATCCTGGAAACTGTTACGCTGATTTCCAAACCTGTTTCTCTGGGTCTTCGACTGTTCGGCAACATGTATGCTGGCGAACTGATCTTTATCCTGATTGCTGGTTTGTTACCCTGGTGGTCACAGTGGATCCTGTCCGTGCCTTGGGCAATTTTCCACATCCTGATCATCACTTTGCAGGCATTCATTTTCATGGTTCTGACCATCGTCTATCTGTCGATGGCGCAGGAAGACCATGGTTGATGCAACTCAAAAAATCCTTTTTATACAATCAATTACATCTAAATAACTGGAGATCCTCATGGAAAACTTGAACATGGACCTGCTGTACATCGCTGCTGCAATGATGATGGGTCTGGCTGCTATCGGCGCTTCCATCGGTATCGGTATCCTGGGTGGTAAGTTCCTGGAAGGTGCTGCTCGTCAACCGGATCTGATCCCTGTTCTGCGTACCCAGTTCTTCATCGTAATGGGTCTGGTGGATGCGATCCCGATGATCGCCGTTGGTCTGGGTCTGTACGTGATGTTTGCGGTTGCTGGCTAAGTCGTTACGACTCTCCAGGCATAACCCATTAACTAACTTAAGAGGACATCGGCTGTGAATATCAATGCCACCCTCCTCGGCCAAGCAATTGCTTTTTTCTTCTTCGTAGTGTTTTGCATGAAGTACGTATGGCCGCCGCTGATTGCAGCCATCGAAGCCCGTCAGAAAGCTATTGCTGACGGTCTATCTTCTGCCGAACGTGCCAAGAAAGATCTGGATTTGGCCAAGGCCAACGCCACCGATCAGCTGAAAGAAGCCAAGCTGCAGGCTGCTGAAATCATTGAGCAGGCTAACAAACGTAAAGCCCAGATCATTGATGAAGCTGCCGCTGGTGCCCAGTCTGAGCGGGAAAAAATCCTGGCTCAGGGCCGTGCCGAGATCGAAGCTGAACGTCATCGTGCCAAAGAAGAACTGCGTAAGCAGGTTGCTGCTCTTGCCATTGCTGGTGCAGAGAAGATCCTGGCGCGTCAAATCGACCAGGCTGCCAACAGCGACATCGTCGACAAACTGGTAGCAGAACTGTAACGGGAACGGGGCTATGTCTGAACTGACTACAATCGCTCGCCCCTACGCCAAGGCTGCTTTCGAGTTTGCCGTTGAGCACAAGGCGGTTGACCAGTGGCTGGGTATGCTCGGTTTCGCTGCGCAAGTAGTGGAAAACGAGACCATGCACAACCTGGTAAACGGCTCTGTGGCCGCTGAAGAGCTGGCAACGCTGTTTGTCGGTGTCTGCGGTGAGCAACTCGACGTGCATGGCCAGAACCTGATCCGGGTGATGGCCGAGAATGGTCGCTTGGGTGTGCTGCCGGCGGTCGTTGCTGAATTTTTAGCGTTCAAAGCTGAACTGGATAAAGAGGTTCAGGCTGACGTGATTTCGGCGATCGAACTGACCGACCAGCAGAAAGCCAATATTCAGGCTTCTCTGGAACAACGTCTCGCGCGCAAAGTGAAGCTGAATTGCAGCATCGATGCGTCCTTGATGGCCGGGGTGCTCATCAAGGCCGGTGATCTGGTAATCGACGGCACAGTCCGCGGTAAGCTGGATCGCATGGCTGACGCGCTGCAATCTTGATTGGGGTATTAGAGCATGCAACTGAATTCCACTGAAATCGCCGAGCTGATCAAGCAGCGCATTGCGCAGTTTGATGTAAAGAGCGAAGCGCGTAACGAAGGTACTATCGTCTCTGTGAGCGACGGTATCATTCGTATTCACGGCCTAGCTGATGCCATGCAGGGTGAGATGATCGAGCTGCCGGGCAACCGTTACGCTCTGGCATTGAACCTGGAGCGTGACTCCGTTGGTGCGGTGATTATGGGTTCCTATGACGGTCTGTCAGAAGGAATGAAAGTAAAAGGTACTGGCCGTATTCTGGAAGTGCCGGTAGGTCGTGGTCTGTTGGGCCGGGTGCTGAACACCCTGGGTCAGCCGATCGACGGTAAAGGTCCGATCGACAACGACGGCTTCTCGCCGATCGAAGTGATCGCACCGGGCGTTATCGAGCGTAAGTCTGTTGACCAGCCGGTCCAGACCGGTCTGAAAGCCATCGATGCCATGATCCCAATCGGTCGTGGCCAGCGTGAGCTGATCATCGGTGACCGTCAGGTTGGTAAGACCGCCATCGCGATCGACACCATCATCAACCAGAAAGATTCCGGCATTAAGTGTGTCTACGTTGCGATTGGCCAGAAGGCCTCCACCATCGCCAACGTGGTGCGCAAGCTGGAAGAGCACGGTGCCCTGGCCAACACCATCGTGGTGGTTGCCTCTGCCTCCGAAGCGGCTGCCCTGCAGTACCTGGCTCCGTATGCTGGTTGCTCCATGGGTGAGTACTTCCGTGACCGCGGTGAAGACGCGCTGATCATCTATGATGACCTGTCCAAGCAGGCCGTAGCTTATCGCCAGATCTCCCTGCTGCTGCGCCGTCCGCCAGGACGTGAAGCTTACCCGGGTGACGTTTTCTATCTGCACTCCCGTCTGCTGGAGCGTGCTGCTCGCGTTAACGCCGAGTACGTAGAGAAGTTCACCAAGGGTGAAGTGAAAGGCAAAACCGGTTCTTTAACCGCGCTGCCAATCATCGAAACCCAGGCGGGTGACGTATCTGCGTTCGTTCCGACCAACGTGATCTCCATCACCGACGGTCAGATCTTCCTGACTTCACAGCTGTTCAACTCCGGTATTCGTCCGGCGGTTGACCCGGGTATCTCCGTATCCCGTGTAGGTGGTGCTGCTCAGACCAAGATCGTCAAGAAGCTGTCCGGTGGTATCCGTACCGCGCTGGCCCAGTATCGCGAACTGGCGGCATTCGCCCAGTTCTCTTCCGATCTGGACGAGGCGACTCGCAAGCAGCTGGATCACGGTGTGAAAGTGACCGAGCTGATGAAGCAGAAGCAGTACTCTCCGCTGAGCGTGGCTCACCAGTCTCTGGTGTTGTTCGCCGCCGAGAAAGGCTATCTCTCCGATGTCGAGCTGAACAAAATCGTCGACTTCGAAGCCGCTCTGCTCTCTTACGCCAATACCCAGCATGCCGAGCTGATGGCTGAAATCAATGCCAAAGCCGACTACAACGACGCGATCGTTGGCAAGCTGACTGCGTTGCTGGATAGCTTCAAAGCAACCCAGACCTGGTAAGCGTGTGTGGCAGCGTGAGCTGCCACTTGATGGAGAGTAAGAGATGGCCGGCGCAAAAGAGATACGTAACAAGATCGGGAGTGTGAAAAACACTCAGAAGATCACCGGCGCTATGGAAATGGTGGCAGCAAGCAAAATGCGCCGTGCGCAGGAACGCATGTCTGCCAGCCGTCCGTACGCTGAAACCATGCGCAAGGTGATCGGCCATATCGCTCAGGGGAACTTGGAATACAAGCACCCCTACCTCATCGAACGTGAGGTCAAGCGAGTGGGTTACATCGTCGTCTCCACCGACCGTGGCCTGTGTGGTGGTCTGAACATCAACCTGTTCAAGGCTGCCCTCAATGATATGAAGCAATGGAGCGCGAAAGGTGCCAAGGTTGACTTGGCACTGATCGGTAACAAGGCCTCCAACTTCTTTGAACGGCACGGCGCCAAGGTTAAAGCTCATGTCGCAGGACTGGGCGATAGTCCGAGCGTCAATGACCTGATTGGTTCAGTCAAGGTCATGCTGAAGGCTTACGACAACGGTGAGATTGACAAGCTGTATCTGGTGTACAACAAGTTCGTCAACACCATGGTGCAGCAACCACGGGTCGATCAACTGCTGCCTTTGCCCGTAACTGAAGACAGCAAGCTCGCCAAGAAACACCACTGGGATTACCTCTATGAGCCGGATCCCAAGAAGCTGCTGGATACCCTGCTGGTTCGCTATGTCGAATCTCAGGTTTACCAAGGTGTAGTGGAAAACTTGGCAAGTGAACAGGCAGCCCGAATGGTTGCCATGCAAGCCGCGACTGACAACGCCGGTAACCTGATTAACGATCTGCAACTGGTATACAACAAGGCCCGTCAGGCCAGTATTACCCAGGAGCTGACAGAGATCGTATCCGGTGCTGCTGCGGTGTAAGGCAAGGGTTATCAAAGGTTTAGAGGATTTGACATGAGTAACGGTTTCATCGTCCAAATCATCGGCGCTGTGGTGGACATCGAGTTCCCGCAGAATGCCGTGCCCCAGGTGTACGATGCACTGAAGGTCGTTAGCGAAGGTCAAGGCCAGGGTCTGGTGCTGGAAGTTCAGCAACAGATCGGTGGCGGCGTCGTTCGTTGCATCACCATGGGCTCCTCCGACGGTCTGCGTCGTGGGTTGGAAGTAGTGAATAGCGGTAAATCCATCCAGGTTCCGGTCGGTACTGCGACTCTGGGTCGGATCATGAACGTACTGGGTGAGCCAATCGACGAAAAAGGTCCGATCGGTGAAGAAGAGTGCTGGTCTATCCACCGCGCTGCTCCCAGCTACGAAGATCAGTCCAACAGCAACGATCTGCTGGAGACCGGCATCAAGGTTATCGACCTGGTATGCCCGTTCGCCAAGGGTGGTAAGGTTGGTCTGTTCGGTGGTGCCGGTGTAGGCAAAACCGTAAACATGATGGAGCTGATCCGTAACATCGCGATCGAGCACAGTGGTTACTCTGTGTTCGCCGGTGTAGGTGAGCGTACCCGTGAGGGTAACGACTTCTACCACGAGATGATGGAGTCCAACGTACTGGACAAAGTATCTCTGGTTTACGGTCAGATGAACGAGCCGCCCGGAAACCGTCTGCGCGTTGCGCTGACCGGCCTGACCATGGCCGAGAAGTTCCGTGACGAAGGTCGTGACGTGCTGTTCTTCGTAGATAACATCTACCGTTACACCCTGGCCGGTACCGAAGTATCCGCACTGTTGGGCCGTATGCCTTCCGCAGTAGGTTACCAGCCGACCCTGGCCGAGGAGATGGGTGTTCTGCAAGAACGTATCACCTCCACCAAGACTGGTTCCATCACCTCCGTACAGGCCGTTTACGTTCCTGCGGATGACTTGACTGACCCGTCTCCGGCGACCACCTTTGCCCACCTGGATGCGACCGTGGTACTGTCCCGTCAAATCGCGGCACTGGGTATCTACCCGGCCGTTGACCCGCTGGACTCTACCTCTCGTCAGCTGGATCCGCTGGTGGTTGGCAAAGAGCACTACGAGACCGCTCGTGGCGTTCAGACCGTACTGCAGCGCTACAAAGAGCTGAAGGACATCATCGCCATCCTGGGTATGGATGAACTGTCAGAAGAAGACAAACTGACCGTAGCCCGTGCCCGTAAGATCGAGCGTTTCCTGTCCCAGCCGTTCTTCGTAGCAGAAGTGTTTACCGGTTCTCCGGGTAAATACGTGCCGCTGAAAGAGACCATCCGTGGTTTCCAGGGCATCCTGAAAGGCGAGTATGACGATCTGCCCGAGCAGGCGTTCTACATGGTTGGCGGTATCGACGAAGTCGTCGAGAAATCCAAAAAACTGTAAGCCTCGACAGGAGGGCCCATGGCAGAGATGATCTCCTTTCACCTGGACGTGGTGAGCGCCGAAGGAAAACTGTTTTCCGGTCGCGTGCAATCCGCTCAGGTATCAGGCTCCGAAGGTGAGTTGGGTCTCCGCCACGGTCATGCTCCGTTGCTGACTGCCATCAAGCCGGGCCTGGTCCGCTTGGTGAAGCAGAACGGAACTGAAGAGGTGCTGTACATCTCCGGCGGTATGCTGGAAGTACAACCTGAATCCGTGACCGTGCTGGCGGACACCGCGATTCGTGCTGACGACTTGGATGAGGCGAAAGCCCAGGAAGCCAAGCGCGCAGCCGAAGAGCGGATCCACAGCTCCCATGGTGATATCGACTACGCCCAGGCTGCCACCGAGCTGGCCAAGGCGATGGCTCAACTGCGAGTCATCGATATCGTCAAAAAGAATTACCGCTAATAACGGTGATGTAAAAAGCGACCTTCGGGTCGCTTTTTTTTTACCCGTTGGATAGACTCCGCCGAGTATTTCCACACAAGTTCAAGGTCGAAGTCATGTCTCTCAACGTCGTGATCCTGGCGGCGGGTAAAGGTACCCGCATGCGTTCCGCTCTGCCCAAGGTACTGCACCCGGTAGCCAACAAACCCATGGTTTCCCATGTGATCGATACTGCACGTCAGGTCGGTGCCGAGCAGCTGCATCTGGTCTATGGCCACGGTGCCGAACTGCTGAAAGAGCGGATCGTGGCGGCCGATGTGAACTGGGTGCTGCAGGCGCAACAGCTGGGGACCGGTCACGCCGTCGCCCAAGCCATCCCGTTCTGGAAGGATGAAGACGACGTGCTGGTGCTGTACGGCGATACCCCGCTGATCCAGCCAGAGACCCTGCAGCGACTGCTGGCTGCCAAGGCTGAAAACGGGATGGCACTGCTGACTGTGGTACTGGACAACCCCACCGGCTATGGCCGCATCGTCCGTGAAAATGGTCAGGTAGTCGGCATCGTCGAGCAGAAGGATGCCAATGCCGAACAGCTGGCGATCCGTGAGGTGAACACCGGCGTGCTGGTGGCCAATGGGGGCCAGTTGCGTCAATGGTTGTCTCGTCTCGACAACAAGAATGCCCAGGGCGAATTCTACCTGACCGATGTGATCGCGATGGCGCACGGCGATGGCTGCCCGATTGCCGCTGTGCATCCAGAGCGTGCCGCCGAGGTGGAAGGGGCCAACAACCGGGTGCAGCTGGCTGCCCTTGAGCGCAGCTACCAGCAGATGCAGGCCGAGAAGCTGATGATCGCCGGTGCTACCCTGATCGACCCGGCCCGCTTCGATCTGCGCGGAACCCTCGAGATCGGTGAAGAGGTGGTGATCGATGTCAACGTCATCATCGAAGGCAAGGTAACCCTCGGCAACCACGTCCGTATCGGTGCTGGTGCCGTGCTGAAGGATTGTGTCATTGGTGATCACACCGAAGTGAAGCCCTACTCCATCGTTGAAGGGGCTCAGGTGGCGGATCAGTGCTCGGTCGGCCCGTTTGCCCGTCTGCGCCCGGGTGCCGTGCTGGAGCAGGATGCCCACGTTGGCAACTTCGTCGAGATGAAGAAGGCCCGTCTGGGGGGTGGTTCCAAGTGCGGTCACCTCACTTATCTGGGGGATGCTGAGGTGGGTGCTAAGGTGAACATCGGTGCCGGCACCATCACCTGCAACTACGACGGGGTCAACAAATTCCAGACCATCATCGAGGACGATGTATTCGTCGGTTCCGATACCCAGCTGGTGGCGCCGGTGCGCATCGGCAAGGGTGCGACCCTGGGGGCGGGTTCTACCATCACCAAGGATGTGGCCGAGAATGAGCTGGTGATCACTCGGGTGCCCCAGCGCCACATCAAGAACTGGGCTCGCCCGGTCAAGAAGAAGTGATGCCCGATCAATAAAATAGAACCGGCGCCTGATGGCGCCGGTTTTTTTGGCTTATGACTGATGGCTGGTGTCACTGGTCGATGACTGGGGGGCCGCCCATGTGGTCGCGGGTGCGTTGTAGTCCATCACCTGATACCAGTCGAGCTTGCGGGTCAGCAGCATGATCAGCGCCAGGGTGGCGAACAAGAGCAGGGCGCCGAGCAGCAGAGCAATCTCTTCGGCCTGCAGCAGGCTGTAGAGGATGGCATAGACCAGCCCGAGCAGCGCTGCGAAGCCGATCCCCTGTTTCGGGCCGCCCAGCACATGACTGAGGTAGAAACCGTTGAGCTGTACGCTGGCCAGTGCGGCCACCAGATAGGCCCAGCCAAAGCCGAGGTGTTCGGTCAGGGCCAGCAGTACCAGATAGAAGATAGCCAGCCCCATGCCCACCAGCGCGTACTGGATCGGGTGAACCCGCAGCCCCTTGAGCAGCTCGAACATAAAGAAGCTGATAAAGGTGAGGCCGATGAAGAGCAGGGCATATTTGGCCGCCCGTTCGTTGAGCTGATAGTGATCCACCGGCTGCACCAGACTGACGCTGAAGGTGGAGAGATTGCTATCGCCCCCGTTCATCATCCGGTTGAAGCGGGTCTCCATGTCGCTGGCGAACCAGCTGGTTTGCCAGTTGGCCTCAAACCCTTGTGGGCTGAGGGTGCGACTGCCCGGCAGAAAGTCACCGATAAAGTTGGGGTGGGGCCAGTTGCCCGCCAGCTGCAGGGTGCTCTCCTTGCCCAGCGGGACTATGTCGAGGGCGTTCATCCCCTGTAGATTGAGCTCCAGATGGAAGGTGCCATCCTGCTGCGGCAGGTTGTCGAGTGGGGCATGGATACCCGCGAGCGCGTCACCGAGGCGGGCGCCGGGGGCAAACGGGATCCGCTGTGTGCCGAGTTGCAGTTCGGGCACGCTGTTGATACCGCGGGCATCGGAGAGCACTAGGCTCAGGTAGGGTTTGCCCGCCACCAGCTCGGCCGTTTCACCGAGCGGTGAGGTCGCGTCATTCAGCAGACTCTGTCGGGTAGGCAGGTGGCCCGATAGGGTGAGTCGGGTCTGGTAGACCTGCGCCTGATAGATGCCCAGCTTGCGCGGGGTCACCTCCATGTTGGCCTTGATATCCAACTGCTCCGGCAGCAGGTAGCGGTAGATCTGCTCCTGACGGATGAAGCGCTTGCCCTCCTGCTCGACCGTCACCGAACGGGTATAGGGCTGTACGATAATGGGCCCCATCAGCCGTTGCGGGCCGCTGCTGCTGGCCATGATGCTGTGAATGGCCTGACTGCGGTAAGCCTGACGCTCCCGGTTCAGCTCCATGATGGATTGCACCGGCACCATCAACAGCAGGCTGAGCAACAGCAGCAGAAAGATCTTGTGAGTGAATATCTGTTTGACCATGACACGTCTCCTTGTTGGATGGAGTGAGTCTGTCAGTCCGGCGTGAAGTGGTGATGGGCTTGTGTGAAGTGGCGGTGAACTGTTGAAAAACGGCGCCATCAGGCGCCGCGGGATTGTTCAGGGGCGGGAGCGCACCAACCGAGCGGCTTGTGCGAAACGATCGGTGTGGCCGTCGATGAGTCCGTGCATAAAGTCGATGTAATAGACCAGTTCCGGCATCTCCTCAATGGAGCTGGAGGTCCAGTAGGGGGCTGAATTTTCCCCGTTGTCATGGATATCGGAGAAGAAGCGCGGGTCTGTCATCGGCGCCCGGCAATTTTCGTCGAGCAGGGTGAAGAGCTCCTCGATGGTGGGGAGTCGCCACCCCTCGCCAAGGCGGGCTGCTTCATCCTTGGCTTCAAGCAGTGTCAGCAGGGCCGGTGTGCCCACGCACCCTTTCCCCTCCAGCCACTGGCTGCCGAGGCTGCACGCCTGCCATTCTAGCTGGTTTAGCCGATCATGGATGACTTCTCCCTGCCGCGTCAGGCGGTCGGAGAGATCACAGGCAGCCAGCGCCATGCTGGCCGGAAGCCAGAGCAGCAATAGAAATAATTTCATGTTTGTCTAGTTTACGAATGGCGGTCAGCCCGTCGCTGGTGGGCTGACCGTGGTTATCGGGGGGTTATCTGGCGGGAAGCGAGCTCACTGCTTTTTAAGTTGTTCAGGCAATGCGGCCAGCACCTCTTCTTTCGCTTTGAGGGAGGCGAACTGCTTGCCGGGCTTTTGCACCACGGTATGGACGAAGATCAGCTGCTTGCCCGGTTTGCTGGCCCAGCCGACGAACCAGCCGATCTGCTGATCGCGGTTGAGGCTGCCATCCAGCTTCTTCGGGTAGCCCATGCCGGTCTTGCCGTGGATCTGCCAGCCGTCGATCTCGCTCACCTTGAGGATATTGGCGGTGTACTGCAGGGTCTGCGCCGAGACCGGCAGCTTGCCGCTCAGCATCTTGCCGAGGAAGCGAGCCTGCTCCTCCGGACTGATGGCGAGGCTGGAACTGAGCCAGGCCTGGGTCAGACCGTCATGCTTGCCCGGATTGCCGGAGAGATCCCGGTTGCCGTAGTCGAAGCGGTCGACGTATTGCTGGAAGCGCTCCATCCCCAGCCATTCGGTGATCTGCTGGGAGAACCAGACGACCGAGTAGGTTTCCCAGCGGCGCGGGGTAGTGGTTTCGCGCCAGGCGGGCAGCCAGCCATCATAGCTCGGTTTGTAAGGCAGTGCCGGATGCTCTTCATCCACCAGATAGCCACTGTCGTAACCCATCAGCGCCAGCGGGATCTTGAAGGTGGACGCGGGCGGCAGCTGGCTGGAGCAGTCCCCTTCGCTGGAGAGGGTCTGGCCGTTGCCGTCAGCATAGAGAAAGCAGCCGCTGGCGGCGGAGGCTGGCAGGGCTGCGAGCAGACCGGCAGCCAGCAGACTGGAGAGAAGCAGGCGGGACATAGCATTTCCTTGAGCAAATGGATGAGAGAAAGCGGCAGTCTAATGCCGCTTTGTGTGGGGAATGTGAAGTTGCGGGGGGACTAGGTGAATGGCAGCCAGAGTTCCGCCAGCGCGCCTCCCTCTGGCCGGTTGCTCAGGGTCAGACGCCCGCCATGCTGGTGGGCCACCTCATGGGCGAAACTGAGCCCGAGACCACTGCTCTTGCCCTTGTCGGGGC